>JBFJYC010000262.1:0-4507 GCA_041622815.1 Spongiibacteraceae bacterium
GCCGGTGTGCTGACGAAATACACCCCAGGCCGGCAGCAGCATCAACAGCAGCGCAAAACCCAGCGCCAGAACCAGCGCGAAATAACCGAATTCAGCCGCCATAACCGCCCTTGTATTGTTTGCCCTGCGCGTTGTCCGGCTCGCCGTTGCGCAGCTTACCGCTGGCTTTTAATGCATCGCTGACTTCCGGCGGCATATAGGTTTCATCGTGTTTGGCCAGTACTTCGCTGGCATAGAAAATACCGTCGGCACCCATCTTGCCGGTGGCGACCACGCCTTCACCTTCGCTGAACAGGTCCGGCAGAATACCCTCGTAGACCACTGGCACCGTCGCCGCGTAGTCGGTCACTTCAAAAGCAACTTTCAGTGTGTCGGGCTCGCGTTTGATGCTGCCTTCAACCACCATACCGCCGGCGCGGATGGTGCGGTCGGTCGGTGCCTTGCCGGCGACGATATCCGCAGGCGGATAAAACAAATTGATATTTTCGCGCAGCGCGTAGCCAATCAACGCCGCCGCCGCACTCACGGCAACCAGAATAAACAATACGATAAACAGCCGCTGCCGGCGTACGGGATGCATCGGCATTAACTCTGTTGTCCGGCGCGCTGACCGGCTTCGGCGAGCAAACGGCGATGCCGGCGCAAGGGCAGCAATACCAGTGCGATCAATACCGCCGCAGAAATGCCCCAGGCACTCCAGACAAAACCACCGTGGCCGTCCATTGCGATCAGTTCGGCAAAAGAAGCAAATGCCATCAACGCGCTCCCACTAATTCACGCACCCAGCGGGTGCCGCTTTCGCGCGCGATAATTTCCGCACGCAGGTTCAAAAACAGCACGGTGGCGTAGAACAGGTAGTAGCCCAGAATCATCACCAACAGCGGCCGCAACATGGTCGGGTGAATACTGGACTCTTTGGTGAAACTGATACTGGCCGGCTGATGCAGGCTGTACCACCACTCCACTGAGTAATAGATGATCGGTACATTAACGGCACCGACCAGCGCCAGCACCGAACAGGCGCGACCGGCGGCATCCTTGTTGTCGAAGGCGTTGTAAAGCGCTATGACGCCGATATAGAGGAAAAACATAACCAGCACCGACACCACGCGCGCGTCCCAGACCCACCACGCCCCCCAAGTCGGCTTGCCCCAGATCGATCCGGTGACCAGCGCCAGAAAGGTCAATGCCGCACCGATCGGCGCCGCACATTGGACCACCATATCCGCCAATTTCATACGCCAGATCAGATTGATGGCGCCGGCGGTGGCCATCAGCATATAACCGGCCATCGCCACCGCGGCCGCCGGCACATGGATATACATTACCCGAAAGCTGTTGCCCTGCTTGAAGTCCGGGGGCACAAAAGCCAGCGCCCAGACACCGCCGACCAGTAGCAACGCAGCCGCCAGCCCGCCGAGCCAGGGTAGGCACAAGCCGCTAAATCGATAAAAAGTGGGTGGAGAACCCCACTTGTGGAACCAGGTCCAGTTGGCCATTGTATGTCGCGTTGAAAATCGGCAGGAAGGGTAAAAATTCAGCGGGGCAGTATACCGTAATATCTGCTCAGACCAACGCTGCCGCGGACAGTAATGTCCACAACAAACCCGAAAACGGATATATTTCCGCCCCGCCCTATCGACCGGCAACACAAGGTTTTTCTCATGGACTATACAGAGGACGGCAATAGCGCAGATACGCAGCCTGAGGCCGGATCCGCCAGCGGACTGATTATCCCCGACGCGACATTGCCCGGTGTGCTCTACATCGTACCATCGCCGCGGCGACCGTTTTTTCCGGCGCAGATCCAGCCGATCGTGCTGCCCGCCGACCCGTGGCGTAAAACTGCGGACAAGCTGCACCATGAGCAAAGCCCGTTTATCGGGCTGATCTACTGTGATCAAAATTCACCGCAGACGCTGGACACGGAGACCGCACCGGAATTCGGCTGCGCGGTGCGTGTGCATGGCGCCCAGGCCGGCGGCGAACACCTGCAACTGATGGTGCAGGGCCTGAAAAGGTTCCGCGTGCGACGCTGGATCAGCCGTAAACCACCGCTGCTGGCGGAAGTCGATTACCCGGAAAACGCCGGCGTCACCGAGGGCGATGAAATACGCGCCCATGCCATGGCCATCATCAACGCCATCAAAGAGCTCGTTTCGCTGAATCCGCTGTATAGCGAAGAGCTGCGCCAGTACGTCAATCACTTCAGTGTCAATGACCCTTCGCTGCTCACGGATTTTGCTGCTGCGATTACCACCGCCAGCGGTGATCAGCTGCAACAAATTCTCGAAACCCTGCCGCTGCTGGAGCGAATGCAGGCGGTGTTACAACTGGTACTCCGCGAGCGCGAGGTGGCGGAGCTACAGAGCAAAATCACCGACGAGGTCAACGAGAAAGTCAGCGTCGGCCAGCGTGAGTTCTTCCTGCGCGAGCAGTTGAAAATTATTCAGAAAGAACTGGGCATCACCAAGGACGACAAAACCGCCGACGCCGAAGATTTTCGAGAGGCGCTTGAAGGCAAAACCCTGCCGGCGGCTGCCGCAAAACGCATAGACGAGGAACTCGACAAACTGCAGGTGCTGGAGACCGGCTCTCCGGAGTACGGCGTGACCCGCAACTGGCTGGAATGGGCCACCGCGATGCCCTGGGGCGTGCTGAGCCACGACAACCTCGACCTCGATCACGCCCGCCGCGTACTCGACAAAGATCACGACGGTCTCGACGATGTTAAAAAACGGATTATCGAGTTTCTGGCGCTGGCGACCTTTCGTGGCGAAGTGGCGGGTTCAATTATTCTGCTGGTCGGCCCGCCGGGTGTCGGCAAAACATCGATCGGCCGCTCGGTCGCCGCTGCGCTGGAACGGCCGTTCTATCGGTTCAGTCTCGGCGGCATGCGTGACGAGGCCGAAATCAAGGGGCACCGCCGTACCTATATCGGCGCCATGCCCGGCAAAATGGTGCAGGCGCTAAAAGAGTGTGAAGTAGCCAACCCGGTCATCATGCTCGATGAGATCGACAAGATCGGCGCCTCCTATCAGGGCGACCCCGCCTCCGCGCTGCTCGAAGTGCTGGACCCGGAGCAAAATGTCGACTTTCTCGATCACTATCTGGATTTGCGGCTGGACCTGTCGAACGCGCTGTTTATCTGCACCGCCAATCAGCTCGATACCATTCCCGGCCCCTTGCTCGACCGTATGGAAACGATACGTCTGTCGGGTTACCTCGCCGAAGAAAAAATGGTGATCGCCAAAAATCATCTGTGGCCGCGGCTGCTGAAACGCAGCGGCATTAAGAAAAGCCAGATCTCGCTGCAGGCGGCGGCGCTGCGCAAGCTGATCGACGGCTATGCCCGCGAAGCCGGCGTGCGCAACCTCGAAAAACAGCTGGCGCGACTGGTGCGAAAGTCTGCGGTGCGACTGCTCGAGGGCGGCGACAAGAAAATCAGTATCAACGCTACGACGCTGACCGAAATGCTGGGGCCGCCACAGTTCAACCCGGAAGCGCCCCGCCACGGGGTCGGCGTGGTCAATGGTCTGGCCTGGACCGCGATGGGCGGCGCCATGCTGGCGGTAGAGTGCAGCCGGGTCCATGCGCGCAGCGCCGGCTTTAAACTCACCGGCAAACTCGGGGATGTGATGCGCGAGAGTGCCGAGATCGCCTACAGCTATGCCACCGCCAATGCCGGACAATACGGCGTACCGGACACCTTCTTTGCCGAAGCGCTGATTCACCTGCACGTGCCGGAAGGTGCCACACCGAAAGACGGCCCTAGCGCCGGCGTGACCATGACGGCGGCGCTGCTATCGCTGGCGCGCAATAAAAAACCGAAGGCCGGCATCGCCATGACCGGCGAGATGACCCTGACCGGCGAAGTGTTGCCGGTGGGCGGTATACGGGAAAAAATTATCGCCGCGAAACGTGCGGGCATCCGCCGGGTGCTGCTGCCCGATGCCAACCGCCGCGACTATGATGATCTGCCCGACTATGTGCGCAAAGGCATCGCGGTGAGTTTCGCCAGGCACTTCGACGACGTCGCTGCCGCGATGCTATAACCCCCGGATGACCGAGCAGCGCGCAAGCAATTCACTCTGGCAACAGACCGGACTCACCCTGCCGGCCAAGCCGCGGGGATTTCATCTGATCACGGCGGAGATCGACGCCGCGCTGCGCGATTTGCAGCGGATCGAGACCGGTCTGCTGCATGTCTTTATCCGGCACACCTCGGCGTCACTGACAATTAATGAAAACGCCGACCCGACCGTGCGCGAGGATTTCGAAAGCTATTTCAGCCGTGCGGTAGCCGAGGGTGAGCCCTACTACCTGCACAACGACGAGGGGCCGGATGATCTGCCGGCGCACCTCAAAGCCAGCATTCTGGGCAGCAGCGTTTGCGTCGTTAAGCAGATTAAATCGAATTAGTCTCTGGCGTTATCTCGTGAACTTTGTCAAAGCCCTTATCGGAATTCAGATCATTCAAATGCTTGTCGGTAGGATTAGTATCATA
>JBFJYC010000263.1:0-4479 GCA_041622815.1 Spongiibacteraceae bacterium
CACGATAAGGCCCTGTGCACTGCATTGTCTTCGTTGGTGCGATGCTCAGTCGGTCAGGTATGCTCGTATGCGCTCCCTCCCTGCGCTTCGCGCCGCCTCGCCAATACAGCGCACAGACCCTTCTTGCGGCACCCATATACTAAAGAAGAATTTTGGCTGATGGATAAGCTGATTGTTCGCCGGTTGGGCACTGAGGATTATGAATCGGTGTGGCAGCGGATGGCGGCGTTTACCGATGGCCGTGACGAGTCGACGCCGGATGAGCTTTGGTTGCTGCAGCATCCGCGGGTATTTACCCAGGGTCAGGCGGGTAAAGCGGAGCATGTGCTGATGCCCGGTGATATTCCTGTGGTGCAGTCTGACCGCGGCGGCCAGGTCACTTACCACGGTCCCGGCCAACTGGTGGGCTATCCGTTGATTGATATCCGGCGCCGCAAAATCGGGGTGCGGGTGCTGGTGACGGCGATTGAGTCGGCATTGGTGGAACTGCTCGCCGGCTATGGCATCACCGCGGCGCCGCGGGCAGATGCGCCCGGTGTGTATACCGAATGCGGCGCCAAAATTGCGCAGCTGGGCTTGCGGGTGCGGCGCGGCTGCAGCCTGCACGGGCTGAGCCTGAATGTGGATATGGATCTGGAACCCTTTGCCCGCATCAATCCCTGCGGTATGGCGGGCTTGCCGGTCACCGATATAGCCACGCAAACCGGTGCCCCGGTCGCGCTAGAGGCGTTACACGCGCCGCTGGCGCAATATCTGGCGGCGCAGCTTGGCTATCAGGGTATCTCCGGTATTTGAAGCCGCATCCGCGACCCCGGCTGCGCTATAATCGGCCGTTTCCGCGAGCCCGCTTCGCCACTCACCAACACAGCGCACCCATACCATGACTGAAAGCACCAAACCCCGCCGCGTTGTTCAGGGGGAAAAACTGCGTGGCGCCGACAAGACCTCACGTATTCCGGTCAAAATCATCCCGACTGTGGAAATGCCGCGCAAGCCGGACTGGATCCGGGTCAGGATTCCCGCGAGTGCCGAAGTGAACCGGATCAAAGGCGTGTTGCGCAAACACAAACTGGCAAGCGTCTGCGAAGAGGCGAACTGTCCGAATCTGGGTGAGTGTTTCAGCGGCGGTACCGCCACATTTATGATCATGGGCGAAATCTGTACCCGGCGCTGCCCGTTCTGTGACGTCGCCCATGGCCGGCCGAATCCGCTCGACACCGAAGAGCCCCGCGAGCTCGCCGAGGCGATCGCCGAGATGGCGCTGAAATATGTGGTGATCACCTCGGTCGACCGCGATGACCTGCGCGACGGCGGCGCAAAACATTTCGCCGACTGTATCCGTGAAACCCGCATTTTATCGCCGGGTATCCGCATCGAAGTGCTGGTACCGGATTTCCGCGGTCGTATGGATGTAGCGCTGGATATACTCGAAGCCGAGGCGCCGGATGTATTCAACCACAATCTCGAATCGGTGCCCTCGCTATACCGCAAAATCCGCCCCGGCTCCGACTATCAGTGGTCGCTGGATCTGCTGAAAAAGTACAAGCAGCGCCGTCCCGATGTGCTGACCAAATCCGGCCTGATGCTGGGTCTGGGCGAAACCCGCGAAGAGTTAATTCAGGTGATGGAGGATATGCGCGCCCACGATATCGACATGATTACGATGGGACAGTATCTGCAGCCGAGCCGCGATCATCTCGCGGTGGAGCGGTTTGTCCACCCGGACGAATTTGATGAGTTCGGCAATATCGCCGAAGCGTTGGGATTTAAAAGTGTCGCCAGCGGGCCGCTGGTGCGTTCGTCCTATCACGCCGACAAGCAGGTCGATATCAGCCGCTTTCAGACCGGCTGAGCCCCGCCCGGGATCATCAAAGCACTCAGCTGATTTTGCGCAGCAGGCGGCGGCCGGTGCTGATTTCCACCAGCAGGGTGGTGAGTGCCGCTTCCGGATCGCTCTGATCGAGGCCTTTCTGGGCCCGGTCGATGGTCGCCGTGTCAAGCAACAACTTACTGATTTTATTGGTGTTTAATCGCTTTAGCGCGGCTTCATAGAGGGGCTTGCGTTTATCCCATATGCGCGCGGTTTGCAGCGCCCGCGCCATCGGCTGCCCGCCCGCAATCAGGCTTGCGCACTGGTACAAGCCGCGCAGCTCGCGGCTGATCAGGGCCAGCAAAGGAATTTCTTCAGCGCCCTCGGCGCGCAGGCTTTCGAGTTTGCGCAGGCAGCGCACGGTATCACCCTGCAGCGCGGTATCAATTAAACCGAAAACATCGAAGCGGGCGCTGTCGCTGACCGCACGCATGACAGTGTCGGTGTCGAGAGTGGCGTTGCCATCTTCGCCGCCGACCAAGATGCGCAGCTTGTCGACTTCCTGCGCGGCGGCGAGCAGGTTGCCCTCGACCCGGTCGGCGAGCAGTTCAACCGCCTCCGGACTGGCGGTGATGCCGGCATCGCGCAGGCGGCGGTTGATCCATGCCGGCAGTTCGCTGCGCGCCACCGGCCACAGGCGGATCACCGCGCCGTTCTCGCTCAGCGCCTTGACCCATTTGGCTTCAAGTCCGCGCTTGTCGAGCGCGGCGCAGGTGATGAGCAGAATATCTTCACCGCCGCTCATTTCTGCGTATTCGAGCAGCGCTTTCTGACCGGCTTTATCGGGTTTGGTTTTAAATCGCAGTTCGATAATCTTGCGGTCGCCGAACAGCGACATCGCCTGCGCGGCGCTGGTCAGCTGGCCCCAGTCGAACTTTGCATCGACATCGTAGATCTCGCGTTCGACACAGCCCTGTGCCCGGGCGGCGGCGCGCAGCTTATCCTGAGACTCCTGCAGTAACAGCGGTTCGTCGCCGGTGATGATGTAGTTGGCGCGCAGTGGCCCGCTCAGGTGCTTGTCGAGTTGCTGCGGTGATACCTGCATCGGTCGCGACTAGCCCCGCGGCTTGTCCGCCCAGCGCGATAGTTGTTCCAGAATCCGCCGTGCCAGCGCTTCGGAAATTTCGCGGTTCACCAGATCGGTTTCGCTACTCTCGCCGATGGGGTTGTCCGGGTCGTTGGCGACAACACGGCGCACTTCCAGTTCAAGCGGGCCGTGTAACACGACACTTGCAGCATCCAGCACGGTCAGCACCGAGCGCTGGGAATATTCGATCTCTGCGGTACGGGAGATGGCGTCGAGATACAAAGGCCGGCTCTCCATGGCTTCAATTTCAATTTTCACGCGGCGTTTGGCGTCGCCTCTTGTTGCCTGGCTGACGCCGCCATAGGTCAGCTGACGGTGCAGCGCATCCATGACTTCATGCTCGGGCAGATTCGGCTGCAGTGCGAGGGGTTGCCAGTCGGCGGGTAGGGTTGTACCGGAACCGCGCAGCTGAAAGCCGCAGGCGTTGAGTGCCAACACGCAGGCAGCAAGTACCATCAGTTTTAAGAGATCGCGCATAGTCACACCAACCTTCAGTTCACTACAAAATTAACGAGTTTACCCGGCACCACAATTTCCTTGCGCAACTGCTTGTCGGCGACAAAGCGCTGCACATTCTCATCGTTCCAGGCCAGTTGCTTGATGGCATCGGCATCGGCATCCGCCGCCACTTCTATTTTGCTGCGCAGCTTACCATTGACCTGCACCACCATGGTCAGTGTGCTGCGGGTCATTGCGACTTCATCCGCCGCCGGCCAGGGCGCGCTGATCACCGGCTCGTTATGGCCCAGTCCCTGCCACAGGCCATGACTGATATGGGGCACAATCGGCGCCAGTAACAAGACGGCCGCTTCAATCGCCTCGCGCCGGACCGCTAAGTCATTGTCCGCATTGCCGTCAAAGCGGCTGATTTCATTGCACAGTTCCATCACCGCAGCGATGGCGGTATTGAACTGCAGTCGTTCACCAATATCTTTGCTGACCTTGGCGATAGTCTCATGAGTTTTACGGCGCAGGCCGGTGGCGGCATCGGACAGCTTGCCGGTATCCAACGCCGGCGCCGCACCGGCAGCCGCGTGTTCGGCAACCAGACGCCACAGCCGTTTCAGAAACTTGTAGGAGCCTTCCACCGCTTGGTCATTCCATTCCAGGCTCTGTTCCGGCGGCGCTGCAAACATAATAAACAGCCGCACCGTATCGGCGCCGTAGCGTTCAATCAGTTGCTGCGGGTCGACGGTGTTGCCCTTGGACTTGGACATTTTGCTGCCGTCTTTGAGCACCATGCCCTGACAGAGAAGGTTCTTGAAGGGCTCGTCGGAACTGAGCAGGCCTTCGTCACGCATCAGTTTATGGAAAAAGCGCGCGTACAGCAGGTGCAGAATCGCGTGTTCGATGCCGCCGACGTATTGGTCCACCGGCAGCCAGTAGTCGGCGCGAGCGGAATCGAGCATGCCGTCTTCAAAGTCAGGGCAGGTGAAGCGGGCGTAATACCAGCTCGATTCCATAAAGGTGTCGAAGGTGTCGGTTTCACGCTCCACCGCTACGCCGTTGAGGCTGTCTTTGC
>JBFJYC010000264.1:0-4477 GCA_041622815.1 Spongiibacteraceae bacterium
ACGCCAGCGTGCAGTCCGCGGTCGACTCGATGAATCAGGGTGCGGCCTACTATGTCGCCAAGCCCTTCGATCACGACGATATGCTGGAAAAGGTCCGCTTTCTCACCGAGACCCCGGAAGAACAGACGGACACCACCGGCCGCACTGCGCCCCGCAGTGTCGACAAAGGCCGCGGCATCGAGCAATTGCCCGGCATGCTCGGCCGCAGCGAAGGCATGAACAAACTTTACCGGCGCATCAGCAAGTCGGCGCCCACCGATTGCCGCGTCCTGATTCACGGCGAAACCGGTACCGGTAAGGAACTGGTCGCCAAGGCCATCCACAAACTCAGCAAGCGCGTGCGCAAACCACTGATCTGCGTCAATTGCGCGGCGATTCCGGAAACCCTGATTGAGTCCGAGTTGTTCGGTTATGAACGCGGTGCCTTTACCGGCGCCAATTCCAGCCGCGGCGGTCTGGTCGAAGCGGCAGACGGCGGCTCCCTGTTTCTCGACGAAATCGGCGAATTGCCGCTGGAGGCACAGGCCCGGTTGCTGCGCTTTATTCAGGAGGCCGAGGTCCGCAGGATCGGTGCGACCCAGTCGAAGAAAGTCGACGTGCGGTTGATTTGTGCAACCCACCGCGACCTCAAAGCCATGACCCAGTTAGGCCAGTTTCGTGAAGATCTGTTCTACCGGATCAACGTTATCCGCATGGATATCCCGCCGCTGCGCGAGCGCGGTCAGGACATCCTCGAGATCGCCGAGTCGCTGCTGGCGAAAACCTGCGCGGCACTGAAATGCGCGCCGAAAAAATTCTCGCCCAAGGCCATTCAGGCGATTACCACCTACATCTGGCCGGGCAACGTGCGCGAGTTGGAAAATGCCGTCGAACGCGCCGTGATTCTTTGCGATGACGACGAGATTGATAACGAAATGCTCGATATCGACCTGAAGCTGGTCGATGTCAGTCAGATCCGAACCCGGCGCCCGGTACCCGTTGCGGCGCCGGCGGCCAGCCAGGGCACCGCTACTGCGGCCCGCGACGCCGAAGAAGAGTTGTCACTGGAAGACTATTTCCAACGTTTTGTACTGGAACATCAGGACTCCATGAGCGAAACCGAACTCGCGCAAAAGCTTGGCGTCAGCCGCAAATGCCTGTGGGAGCGCCGGCAGCGGCTGGGCATGCCCCGCAAGAAAAGCGGGCGCAGCGCCGCACAGGGTTGAAATTATTAGAATTTCAACTTCGGGTATGGGTTTTGATTTCTGAGTGTTACTTTCCTTTAAGCTAAGTAACCGGCCGGTGTGGATAGGTAACAACACGCACCCAAACCGGCGCCGAGCCTAAGCATAACTTACTGTTTTATAAAGGCTTTATAAACTGGCATGGTTCCTGCTCTTAGTCACTACGTAAAAACAATAATTAGAAGCAAAAACAACAATAAAACGGCTCGCAGTCATAAAAACAGTTATTTAAACAGGCCTGGGCGGGGAAACTTAGTTTCCCCTTTCGTTTTTCAGGCGCCGCAGATTTTCACGACATCTCTATACCCCAACCCATTATGCCGCGCAGCTGCTAGAATGTGCGTCGTGACATACCCCACCCCAGAGTAAGAATCTTTGAGCGAAACCGGCACAGCCGTTATAACCCCGAATTTGCGCAGCGTTGCCAGAGACGACCACCCGATCTCCCGCAGCAATATCAGCGCCAACGCATTGAAAGTCATTTCACGCCTGCGGCAGGCCGAGCATCAGGCATATCTTGTAGGCGGCGGCGTACGCGACCTGCTATTGGGCGGTCAGCCGAAAGATTTCGATGTGGCCACCGATGCGACCCCCGAGCAGGTGCAGGCGCTGTTCAGCAATGGCCGCCTGATCGGCCGCCGCTTTAAGATTGTGCATGTGCGCTTCGGCCGCGAACTGATCGAAGTCACCACCTTCCGCGGTCACCACAGCAGCGCTGAAACCGAGCGCGAAGCCCACAGCAACGAAGCCGGCATGCTATTGCGCGACAACGTCTTCGGCAGCCTCGAAGAAGACGCGGTGCGCCGCGACTTCACCATCAACGCACTTTACTACTGCAGCCGGACCTTCTCTGTTCTCGATTACGTGGGCGGCGTGGAAGATCTGGACAACCGCGTGATCCGGATTATCGGCGACCCTGAAACCCGCTACCGCGAAGACCCGGTGCGGATGCTGCGGGCGCTGCGCTTTGCCGCCAAGCTCGACTTTGATATCGAACCCGCCACCGACGCCGCATTGCGCAAACTGCTGCCGCTGCTGTCTGAGGTCGCCGCGGCGCGGATGTTCGACGAATTGTTAAAACTGTTTCTCAATGGTCACGCGCTGTCCGGCCTCAACAAGCTGGTCGCCTACGGCGGCCTGCCGGTACTGTTTCCGCCGACCGCCGCCGCCATGAACGGCCCCGATGGCAGCGACAGCGTATTGTTCACTGCGGCAATGGAAAATACCGATAGCCGTATCGCAGAAGGCAAACCGGTCACCCCCGCGTTTCTCTATGCCGTGTTGCTTTGGCCGGCGGTGCGCGAGCGCTTCAACGCCATCAGCGGCGACATGCCTGAAATTCCGGCCATGCACCAGGCCGCCCAGGACGTACTGAACGAGCAGCGCGATCAGATTGTGATTCCCAAACGCTTCTCAATGCCGATGCGGGATATCTGGGAATTGCAGCTGCGCCTGCAACGTCAAAAAGATGGCCGGCGCTCCGAAACCCTGTTGGCGCACCGCTACTTCCGCGCCGGCTTCGACTTCCTGCTATTGCGCGAACGCGCCGGTGAAATTCAGCCCGGCGGCGGCGCCTTCTGGCAGGCATTTCAGGATGAGCATGGTATTCCCGAACGGGCACCGCCGGAACGCAGCAAGCGTCCGCGTCGCCGCAGACCGCCACGCAATAACTAAAACTACGATGTCGTCACCCGTCAGCTGCTATATTGCGTTTGGCAGCAACCTTGAGAATCCCGCCGCGCAGGTCAGCGCCGCGCTTGAGCACATCGCTCAATTGCCCGGGACAAGGCTGATAAAGACTTCCGCCAGCTATCGCAGCACCGCCATCGGTCCCGGCGACCAGCCCGACTACATCAACGGCGTGGCACAAATAGAAACCACTTTGAGCCCGCAGCGGCTGCTTACCGAATTACAGGCCATCGAATCCGGTCAGGGCCGGCGGCGCCGCGAACGCTGGGCAGCGCGCACCATCGATCTGGATATTCTGCTCTATGGTGAGCACTGCGTTAACGAAGCCGACCTGAAGATTCCGCACCCGCGCATGCATGACCGCAACTTTGTATTATTGCCGCTGGCAGAGCTGGCGCCCGACCTGCAGCTACCGGATGGCACAATGCTCGCCACCCTATTAGACTCCGTATCCGGTGACGGCCTCTGGCGGTTACCGACGACACCGGCCACCGATGACAACCGCGCCACAGGCTGAACCGGCATCCGGTCAGACTGCAGCCGATTAACCGACCGAGTATTTTCATTGTCTTCAGACAGCAGCAGCAAACAAAGTCACTTCATCGCGATAGAAGGGCCGATCGGCGCCGGCAAAACCACGCTGGCGCGGCGCCTTGCCGAGACTCTGGATTACGAGTTGCTGCTCGAAGAAGCCGAACGCAATCCGTTCCTGAAAAAGTTTTACAACAACCGGCGCCAGAACGCGCTGGCGACCCAGCTTTACTTTTTATTCCAGCGCAGCCAGCAACTCGAAGAACTACGCCAGCGCGACTTGTTTTCGCCGAACAAGGTATCCGACTTCCTGATTCACAAGGACCGGCTATTCGCGAAGACCAATCTCGATGCCGATGAAATGGCGCTCTACGACAAGGTTTACGAGCAGCTGACCTTCGATGCACCGGCACCGGATCTGGTTGTGTATTTACAGGCCCCGTCGCAAGTACTGCTGGACCGCGTGCGCAACCGCGGCATCAACTACGAACAAACTATCGACCGCGACTACCTCGAACAGATCAACCAGATTTACAGCGAGTTTTTCCTGTACTACGACGACGCACCGCTGCTGATTGTAAACGCCGAACAACTCGACTTTGCGCACAGCGACAGCGACTTCGAAGAACTGGTCAAGCGCATACTGTCGATCAAAGGCGGCCGCCACTACTTTAACCCCACGTTTCTTTAACCCGTTCGGGCGGAACACTTTATGAGTATTGTCAGCATCACCGCGCTGCAGGCGCGCAAGCCGAAAGGCGAAAAATTTGCCGTGGTCACCTGCTACGACGCCAGCTTTGCGCGCGTGGTGGAAAGCGCCGGTATCGAGGCAATTCTGGTCGGTGACTCCCTCGGTATGGTGCTGCAGGGCCATAACAGCACGCTGCCCGTCACCACCGCTGAAATCGCCTATCACACCAGTTGCGTATCCCGCGGCCTCAGCAATACCCTGCTGATCGCCGACATGCCCTTCGGCGATTACGCCACTGTCGACAAAGCGCTGGACTGCGGCACCGCGCTGATGCGCGCCGGCG
>JBFJYC010000265.1:0-4456 GCA_041622815.1 Spongiibacteraceae bacterium
TCGCCGAAGAGGTCGCGGCCTTACGCACGGCAGCGCGCTTCGACGCGGAAGGCCTGTATCTGAAACTCGAAGGAATAGCCGCTCAGGCGGATAAATTAAGATTGTTTGAGCCCCCTGCGCTGGAGACAGCGGAGCCGGAAATTGCAGATTCTGCCACTGTGCAGGAAAAACTCGAGGCCGGTATTAAGCGTGCATGGGCGAAGCTGAGCTCCTATATCGTGCTGCAAAAACGTGATCAACAGTATCAGCGCCTGATCGCACCGGAGCAGGAAGCGTCGCTGCGCTATAGCGTCAGACTGATGTTTGAGCAGGCGGAACTGGCGCTGCTGGCCGGCAACCAGACTTTGTATCAACGGGCCTTGACCAAGGCGGCGGATTGGCTCGAAGAATATTACGTTCTCGATGAATCTACCGGGCGGCTGGTGACACAGGTACGCGAGCTGTCGCAGCAGTCGGTTGTCAGTCAGGTGCCCGATATCTCAGGCTCGCTGCGCAGCCTGAAGCTCTATGTTGAAGCGGATAACGCGCGCCGGAGAACTGCATCGTGAGACGCATATTTCTGATCTGCGTTATCGCACTGGCGGCCGCCACCGGTCTGGTCATTCTGATCGAGAAGGACCCCGGCTATATGTTGTTGGCCTGGGGTAGTTACACCATTGAAATGACGGTCTGGGTAGCGCTGGCGGCACTGGCCGCGGTGTTGTTTGTACTGTGGTTGGTCACATCGTTGCTCAACCGCACGCTCGCGGTTGGCAAGGCGGTGCAGTCTGTTGTCGTCCAGCAATCAGAGAAGCGCGCGCAGCAACAAACCGCACGCGGATTGATCGCCTTTATTGAAGGTAACTGGGAGCGCTCGCGTGAGCTGTTGCTATCGAGCTCGGAAAAATCCGAGACGCCGCTGCTTAACTATTTAATCGCAGCGCGCGCCAGTCACCAACTCGGCGACCTCAAACAGCGCGGTGAATACCTTGGTTACGCCGGTGAAAGTACCTCGGGTGCCAGTATCGCAGTTGATATCACCCAGGCCGAATTGCAATTACATGCCGGCCAGCTGGAAGAGTGCCTGGCGACCCTGAAGCGCGCCCGTAAAAATGCCGGCAAGCACCCGCGGGTACTGGGTTTGCTGAAAGACGTTTATACGCGCCTTGATGACTGGGAGCAGATGCTGGCATTGATTCCGGAGCTGCGCCGCCACCATCTGTTATCCGAAGAAGACCTGAACGCCCTGCACTTGAAAGCGGCAATTGAAAATCTGGATAACGTCGCCGAGCGCAACCGCAATTCCGATGCGCTGTCCGCGAGCCTGCACCACTGGTGGCAGCAGTATCCCAAGGACATTACCCGCAATACACAGGCCGTAGTTCAATATGTCCGTCATCTTATCGTTGCCGGCGATGATGCCGAGGCGGAGAAGCTGGTGCGTAACCAACTCAAGCGCGATTGGAACGCCGATCTGGTCGGCCTGTTCGGGCGTATCGCCGGACGCGACCCGGCCAAGCAGCTGGTGGCCGCGGAAGGCTGGTTGAAGGAGCATCCTAACGACGCCGCGTTATTGCTTGCACTGGGGCGCTTGTCGCTGCGCAACGAACTATGGGCGAAAGCACGCGAGTATTTTGAAAGCTGCTACCGTTTAGATTCCAGCGCTGAAGTCTGTGCGGAACTCGGTCGTTTGCTCGCGCATCAGGGCGACCTCGACCGCAGCAATGCCTATTTTCAGGAAGGACTGGCGAATAATTCCCGCACATTACCTTCCTTGCCGATGCCCAAGAAGGATCTGTCTGGCGGCTGATGGCGAGCAGGGTGCGGAGTATTTTTCCGGCTCCGGCTTTAGTTCGAAGAATCCCCGAAAGCTCGCACTTGATGCCGCAGCGCCGGCGGGTCTAGAGGGGGCGGTGCTAGCCAGAGATCTCAGAAAGTTTTGCGATCAGCATCGCAACCGCTTGCCCGCGGTGACTGATTTTATTCTTATGCTCCGGCGGCAACTCCGCCGAAGTACAGCCTTCAGACGCGATATAAAACAAAGGGTCATACCCGAAACCGCCGTCGCCGCGAATCTCAGTCAGTAGCTCGCCGTGCCAGCTTGCCTCGCAGATCAACGGCTGCGGATCATCGGCATTGCGCATATATACCAGCGCACAATGAAACCAGGCACAGCGGTCGGCCTCACCGTCCATACGCTCCAGCAACAAACGGTTGTTGGCAGCATCATCGCCATGGCGGCCGGCAAAGCGCGCCGAATGAATGCCCGGGGCACCGTTCAGTGCGCGTACACAGAGCCCTGAGTCATCGGCGATGGCCGGGCGGCCGCTTTTCCCGCAAACGTCGCGGGCTTTTATTAACGCATTTTCGACAAAAGTGAGGCCGGTTTCTTCGGCACCGGTTTCGATAAATTGCGACTGCGATAGCAGCGTGATCGACAGCGGTGTAAGCATCGCCTGCAATTCGCGTAACTTGCCGGCATTGCCGCTGGCGAGGACGACTTCATTCATTCCAGTAAAGCGTCTTCGTAAATTCGACCTGATGGGGTGGCCGGTTGCGGTCGGGCTGGACCTGTAGCCGGAAGCGCAGCGTATCTTCGCGACTGATCGGGAACTCGGCGAGATAGTAAATCGCGCCCTGCTCGGTTATTTCCCGGAAGCGCAGTTGATTGACACGGATCAGGTCCGAGCTAGTGCCCTTAACCAGAGCGCGTTTTTCCGTTGTTTGGCCGTTCTCTGATTTCTCGCGTACCGATACATTGAGCACCATGCGGTCTTTGCCGCGGGTAATGCCGTACTGCTTGGCGATATCCGGCTGCAAAAAAGTGGAATTGAATACCGAGTAATGGATTTCGTGCGGTCCGAAGTCCTGTTGATCGGCGTGACTGAGGCTGCATAGCAGCAGCGAAACAAAGATGGTGCGAAAAATCATCGGCGGCGGCTCAGGTGGTAAATTGAGGTGACCGCAAACAGGTTTGGCAGCGCCTGCGCGACGACACTGGTTTGGTTTTCCGAATCGACGGCGGCACGGTTAATCACCTGAATATCCATGCGCCGGCAAAGGCGGTCAAAATCTTTCACCGTAAAAAAGTGAATGTTCGGGGTGTTGTACCACTCGTAGGGCAGAAACTTTGACACCGGCATGCGGCCCTGACGGAGCAGGTGCCAACGGCTGCGCCAGTATCCGAAGTTGGGAAATGTCACCACGACTTCCCGGCCGATACGCAGCATCTCGGAAATGACATGATGTGGTTGAGCCAATGTTTGCAGCGACTGCGCCATGACGACGACATCAAAGCTGTCGTCGCTGAAATTGGCCAGGCCTTCGTTAAGGTCCTGCTCGATCACGTTCAGTCCGAGTTCGATGCAGCGCGTAATAGAGGATGCTTCGAATTCAACACCGAGCGCCGATTGACCGCGGGCCTTTAATGCCAGAAGCAATTCACCGTCACCACAGCCGAGGTCGAGAACCCGGGCATCCGGTTTAATCCAGTCCTTGAGTAATGCTAAGTCAGGACGCACCGGGCACCTCCGGCAAGAGGCGCTGCATATAGGCGTTCAGCACCTCAAAATAGCGGGGGATCGGCAACAAAAACGCATCATGGCCCTGATCCGCTTCAATTTCCGCGTAGCAGACCGGGCGTTGTGCGGCGACCAGCGCATCGACGATTTCCCGTGAACGTTTTGGCGAGAAGCGCCAGTCAGAGGTAAAGCTGATGACCAGAAATTCGCATGTTGCGCGGCGAAATGCGGCGATGGCATCGTCATCGTATTCTCTGGCGAGATCGAAATAGTCCAGTGCGCGGGTCATCAGAATATAGGTGTTGGCATCAAAGCTGTCGGAAAAGCGCTGACCCTGATGGCGCAAATAACTTTCGACCTGGAATTCAACATCGGCATCGTGCCCGAGACCGAAATCGCCGGCCTTCAATTCGCGACCGAATTTCTCACCCATCCCGTCTGCTGACAGATAGGTGATATGTCCGACCATGCGTGCCAGACCGAGCCCGATGCGCGGCGATTTGCCGGCGGCGAGGTAGTGTCCGTCGCAGAAATGCGGGTCCGAAGTAATAGCCTGTCGTGCGACTTCGTTAAACGCGATGTTTTGGGCGGTCAGCTTCATCGCCGAGGCGATACAAATACAGTGCCGCAGTTCATCGGGATAGAGTAGGGCCCAGCGCATCGCCTGCATGCCACCGAGGCTGCCGCCGATAATCGCCGCCCATTGGGTGATGCCGAAAAGCGGCATCATGCGCCGCTGGCAGTCGACCCAGTCGCGGCAGCGCAGGCTCGGAAAGTCAGGCCCCCAGGGCTTGCCGGAGGCGGGATTGATGCTGGCCGGCCCGGTGGAGCCGTGACAGCCGCCGATGTTGTTGATACTGAGGACAAAAAACTGGTCGGTGTCGATCGGCTTGCCGGGGCCTATACATTGTTCCCACCAGCCGGCCTGGGTGACATTGTCAGCGTGATATCCCGCA
>JBFJYC010000266.1:0-4437 GCA_041622815.1 Spongiibacteraceae bacterium
CATCCATGATGCGGCTGGGGTGGCCGGTGGCGTTGCCGAGGTTAACCAGACGGCCTTCGGACAACATGATGATGTGGTCCTTGGTCGCGCGGTCACGGTAGATACGGTGAACCTGCGGCTTCACTTCTTCCCACTCCCAGTTTTCACGGGTGAAGGCAGTATCGATTTCATTGTCGAAGTGACCGATGTTGCAGACGACCGCGCCGCTTTTGAGCGCGGTCAGCATATTGGCATCACAGACGTTGACGTTACCGGTGCAGGTGACAATCAGGTCGATGTTTTTGAACAGTGCTTGGTCGATAGAAGCAGCTGTTCCGTCGTTGTTGCCATCGATATACGGTGATACCAATTCAAAGCCGTCCATGCAGGCCTGCATGCCACAGATCGGGTCTACTTCCGATACGCGCACAATCATGCCTTCCTGGCGCAGCGACTGTGCCGAGCCTTTGCCGACGTCGCCGTAACCCAGTACCAGAGCTTTTTTGCCTGACAGCAGGTGGTCGGTGCCGCGTTTGATGGCGTCGTTGAGGCTGTGACGGCAACCGTACTTGTTGTCGTTCTTGGACTTGGTGACCGAGTCATTAACGTTGATCGCCGGCACTTTCAGTTCGCCTTTGGCGAGCATTTCCAGCAGGCGGTGAACGCCTGTTGTGGTTTCTTCGGTGATGCCGTGAACGTTGTCCAGTACCTGCGGATACTTCTCGTGCAGCATTAAAGTCAGGTCGCCGCCGTCATCCAATACCATGTTGGCATCCCAGGGCTTGCCGTCGCTGAGGATAGTCTGCTCAAGGCACCATTCGTATTCTTCTTCGGTTTCGCCTTTCCATGCAAATACCGGCACGCCGGCAGCGGCGATCGCTGCTGCAGCCTGATCCTGGGTCGAGAAAATATTGCACGAAGACCAGCGCACTTCGGCGCCGAGTTCGAGCAGTGTTTCGATCAGCACGGCGGTCTGAATGGTCATGTGAATACAGCCGAGAATTTTCGCCCCGGCCAGCGGCTGTGCGGCTTTGTATTGCTCGCGCAGTGCCATTAAAGCGGGCATTTCTGATTCGGCGATTTCGATTTCCTTGCGGCCCCAGGGCGCGAGGGACATATCGGCGACTTTATAGTCGTTAAAGTCGGTGGCGGCTTGTGCTGTTGCTGTCATGATTTTTTCCTGTCGTTGGTCGTAATAATGAATGGTGTGTTGCTCAGATCGCCGCTTTCAGTGCGTCGGCGCGATCGGTTTTTTCCCAGCTGAAGGCGGTGGCAGTTTCGCTGCACTGCTTGCCGTTCTCCACAAACTTGTAGGTGTGCTGCACCGGCTCGCGGCCGAAGTGACCATAGGCCGCAGTCAGCTGATAAAACGGGTGCTGCAGGTCGAGCATGTTGTAAATACCGAAGGGGCGCAGGTCGAAGACTTCGCGTACTGCGGCGGCGAGTTTTTCGTCGGCTACCGTGCCGGTGCCGAAGGTGTTGATTGAAATCGAGGTCGGTTGCGCGACGCCGATGGCGTAGCTCACCTGAATCTCGCAGCGTTCGGCGAGGCCGGCGGCGACAACATTCTTGGCGACATAGCGGCCGGCGTAAGCGGCAGAGCGGTCAACCTTGGACGGATCCTTGCCGGAGAACGCACCGCCGCCGTGACGGGCCATGCCGCCGTAGGTGTCGACGATGATCTTACGTCCGGTCAGGCCGCAGTCACCTACCGGGCCGCCGATAATGAACTGGCCGGTCGGATTGATATGGAACAGCGTGTCTTTGTGTAGCAGCTCGGCGGGTAGCACGTTTTTAATGATTTCCTCGCGCACCGCTTCCTGCAGATCTTTCAGTGAAATCTCCGGATTGTGCTGGGTAGACAGCACCACCGCGTCGATGGCGACCGGCTTGCCGTTTTCATAGCGCAACGTGACCTGGCTCTTGGCGTCCGGGCGCAACCACGGCAGCACGCCATTTTTACGCAGATAGGCCTGCCGCTCAACCAGACGGTGCGAGTAAAACAGCGGTGCTGGCATCAGCGAGTCGGTTTCGTTGGTGGCATAGCCGAACATCAGGCCCTGATCGCCCGCGCCCTGCTCTTCAGGGGAGGCGCGATCGACGCCCTGATTGATATCCGGGGACTGTTTGCCGATGGCATTGAGGACTGCACAGCTGGCGCCGTCGAAGCCGACGTCGGAGGAGTTGTAGCCGATGCCGGTAATCACGTCGCGGATAATGTCTTCCAGGTCGACGTAGCAGTCGGTGGTGAGTTCGCCGGCGACTACGCACATGCCGGTTTTAACCAGTGTTTCAACGGCGACGCGGGCGTCTTTGTCGCGGGCGATGATGGCGTCCAGAACGGCGTCTGAAATCTGATCCGCCATCTTGTCGGGGTGGCCTTCGGACACGGATTCAGAGGTGAAAATATTGTACTCAGACATCGGGTTTCCTCGGTGGTAAAGTTAAAAAAATAATCATTAAATCAGATAGTTAGTGTGTTTTTGGTGCGTTCTCAAAGTGCCGCACCTGAATGCGGAAGCCGTTGCGCTGGGCCATATAGACCGACGGCCCTTCTTCGAGGCCCGCCGCCTGCGCCCACTGGCTGAGGTCGTCGCTGTTGAAGCCCAGCCACAGGTCGCCGCAGGCCTCGCGGGTCCAGCTTTGATCGTGGCTGCACAGATCGGTGACGCTGAGCAGGCCGCCGGGCTTCAGTAATTTCGCGACATCGCCGAAAATAGCGGCCGGTGACGGCACATGGTGCAGCACCATATTGATCACCACCGCATCGGCGCTGGCGACGGGTAATTCCGGGCTGGCGGTATCGCCGGCGATAAAGCCGATATTGTCCAGTTTCTGCCGCTGGCAGAGTGCGCGGGCCTGCTCCAGCATCGCCGGTGCGTTGTCGAGGGCGATGACGCGGCTGAATTTGTCCGCCAGCAGGGGTAAAAATTCGCCGGTTCCGGGGCCGATTTCGATCGCCAGCTCACCGCCGTCGGGCAGGCTGCTGTAGAGCAGCTCTGCGGTGCTGCCGGCGTATACGTTCCACGCGGCCACCTGTTCCTGGTGCTGCTCAAAATCCGCGGCGTTCTCGGCAAAAAACTGCGCCGAACGGGCCGCGCGCTCAGCGCGGATCGCAGCGAGGCGCTGTTCGCAGCTGCGATCCAGCGGTAACTGGTCCGCGGCCTCAAAAATGCTGTGTTGCAAGGCTTCCAGTGCCGGCAGCACGGCGCGATAGTCGCGCCGGTAATAGATGGTATTGCCCTCGCGGCGGGTGGCGACGAGTCCGGCGGTGGCCAGCACCTTGAGGTGGTGGCTCATGCCCGACTGCCGGCAATCCAGCAGCGTGCACAGCTCCTGCACGCTGTAGGCGTCCCGCGCCAGCACCCGCAGAATCGACAGGCGCAGGGTCTCACCGGCGGCTTTGCAGAGGTTTTGCAGGGCGTCCGGCAGTGCTGCGGCTGCGTGCAGCTCAATGGCGGGATTAGGGGAGCTCATATGGGCGCGTACTATAGCAGCGCCGCCCGGCTATATCAAAATATTTTGATATAGATTTCGGGGCGCTCTCCGGGGGCGTGAAAGACCGCTTCTGAGGGCCGTCTGCAATTGCTGTTGCCCTGCGCCTGAGTGACAATGGCGCCCTTTTTTTGACCCCACCCACCGGAGTATTTAATGCCGTCTCGTCGTGACCTCGCCAACGCTATCCGCGCCCTCAGTATGGACGCCGTCCAGAAGGCTAATTCCGGCCATCCGGGCGCCCCGATGGGGATGGCGGATATCGCCGAAGTGCTGTGGCGTGACCACCTGAAGCACAATCCGAACGACCCGAAATGGGCGGACCGCGATCGCTTCGTGCTGTCTAACGGGCATGGCTCGATGCTGATTTACTCGCTGCTGCACCTCACCGGTTACGATCTGCCGATGTCCGAACTGCAAAATTTCCGGCAGCTGCACAGTAAAACCCCGGGCCACCCGGAATACGGCTACGCGCCGGGTATTGAGACCACCACCGGGCCGCTGGGTCAGGGATTGGCGAATGCGGTGGGCATGGCGCTGGCGGAAAAAGTGTTGGCGGCACAATTTAACCGCCCCGGTCATGACATTATCGATCACCGCACCTGGGTATTTATGGGTGACGGCTGCTTGATGGAAGGTATTTCACACGAGGTATGCTCGCTGGCGGGTACGCTCGGGCTGGGTAAGTTGACTGCGTTCTATGATGACAACGGTATCTCCATCGACGGCGAGGTTGAGGGCTGGTTTACCGATGACACGCCGGCGCGTTTCGAAGCCTATGGCTGGCATGTGCTGCGCGATATCGACGGCCACGATGCGGATGCGGTAAACGCCGCGATTAAAGCGGCAAAGGCCAGCGACAAGCCGAGCCTGCTGTGCTGTAAAACGATTATCGGCTGGGGCTCGCCGAATAAGCAGGGCACTGAAGCAACCCATGGTGCGGCGCTGGGCGAAGACGAAGTC
>JBFJYC010000267.1:0-4366 GCA_041622815.1 Spongiibacteraceae bacterium
AAGCTCTATGTCGAAGCCCGCAGCGGTGCCGACATCAATCCGCAATCTGTGCATTTAAGCTTGCAGCACTGCCTCGAAGAACACAGCGAAGCTAAATACGATGCCGTCGACAACGAAGCCGGCGCAAATGATATCGGCAGCGCTGCCGCGGCAGATGCAGAAAATATTGCGCCCATCCGAGTGATTCAAACCCACCGTGGCAGCGTCAAACCCCGCGGCAAAAACCAGCAGACTTACGTTCGCAATATTCAGTCCCACGACCTGACCTTTGGCGTCGGCCCTGCCGGCACCGGCAAAACCTGGCTGGCGGTGGCCTGCGCGGTGGAAGCACTGAAGAACGAATCCGTAGCGCGCATTATTCTGGTGCGTCCGGCGGTAGAAGCCGGCGAGAAACTCGGTTTTCTGCCCGGCGATCTGGCGCAGAAAATCGACCCCTACTTGCGCCCGCTCTACGATGCATTGTTTGAAATGATGGGCAACGACACGGTTGAAAAGCTGATCGAGCGCAGCGTCATTGAAATCGCGCCGCTGGCGTATATGCGCGGCCGCACCCTCAATGACGCATTTATTATTCTCGATGAAAGCCAGAACACCACCCGCGAGCAGATGAAGATGTTTGTTACCCGCATCGGCTTCGGCTCTAAAGCGGTGATCACCGGCGATGCCACCCAGATCGATTTACCCCGCGGTACACCCTCCGGGTTAATGCACGCCCTGAAGGTGCTGACCGATGTCGACGGCATCGCGACCAGTTGGTTCTCAGCCAAAGACGTCGTTCGCCACCCGCTGGTGCAGGGCATCATTGAAGCCTACGACCGCGAAAGCGCGGACGCGGCAACACTGGACAGCAAAAAGCAGTGAGCCGCGTGCGATGAATAATACGGTAGACGTGCAAATTGCCTGCACCGACAGCGAGCTGCCCGAGGAGAGCGAGTGGCAACGCTGGGTTGATGCCGCATTAAGCGGCGTGAGCACCGCTGCGGAAGTGTGTATCCGCGTGGTCGGCGTTGAAGAGAGCGCCGCGCTCAACGAAACCTGGCGCGGCAAGAGCGGCCCCACCAATGTTTTATCCTTTGCTGCGGATATACCGCCCGGCGTCGACAGCGACCTGCTCGGTGACATTGTGCTGTGCGCGCCGCGCGTTGCCGAAGAAGCCGCCGCCCAACACAAAACCCGCAGCGCCCATTGGGCCCACCTCACTGTTCATGGTGTATTGCACCTGCTGGGTTTTGATCACGAAAACGATACCGACGCCGCCACCATGGAAGCGCGGGAAGTCGAAGTGCTCGCCGGGCTCGGCTATGCCGACCCCTACCGCGTAATCTGAAACAATTTTTTAATTAAGGAATGACCCTCGCATGAATGACAGAGACGCCGACGACGACGCCACCGAACCCGGTTGGCTGGAGCGCCTGAGCCACTTCTTCAGTAGCGAACCACGCAGTCAGCAAGATTTGCGGGACATACTGCTAATCGCGGTCAACAACGACATCATCGATACCGATGCCCTTAATATTATCGAAGGTGCACTGACCGTGAGTACCATGCAGGCGCGGGAAATTATGGTGCCGCGGCCGCAGATGGAAGTCATCCGCCTGTCGGATCCGCCCGATCAACTGGTGCGGACGCTGGTCAGCAGCGGTCACTCCCGCTACCCGGTTATCGATGAAAACCCGGATGAAATCGTCGGCATATTACTGGCCAAAGACTTGCTGCCGGCACTGAACCGCGACGACGAACTCGCCACCGCCGACATCAGCAAGCTGATGCGGCAACCGGTATTTGTACCCGAGAGTAAACGCCTCAACGTGCTGCTGCGCGAGTTCCGTGAGAACCGCAACCATATGGCGATTGTCATCGACGAGTACGGTGGTGTCGCCGGACTGATTACCATTGAAGATGTGCTGGAAGAAATCGTCGGCGAAATCGAGGACGAGTACGACGTCGATGAAGACAGCCATATCCGCAAAATTGCTGACAATGACTACGTCGTCAAAGCACTGACGCCGATCGACGATTTCAATGAACACTTCAGAACCGATCTCAGCGACACCGAATACGACACCATCGGCGGTCTGCTGCTGGGCCAGTTCGGTCATCTGCCGGCACGCAACGAAATTACCCAGTGCGGCGGCTTCGAATTCAAAATTATTAACGCGGACAGCCGTCAGATTCACCTGATGCGCATGCGGCGGATCGAACTATAGCCTTCAATCCACAACGCTGGCTGCAACCGCTGGCGCTGGTCGCCGCCGGCGCGGTAAACGCCCTCGCCTTCGCGCCGTTTAATTACTGGCCGCTGGCGATTGCAGCACCGGCGCTACTCGCATTCTGGCTGTCCGGCAGCGGTGCTACACGCGCGGCGCTGCTGAGCTGGTGCTACGGCAGCGGATTAATGCTGGCCGGCGCCTCCTGGATTTACGTTAGTATTCACGACCACGGCAACGCCGCGCTGCCGCTGGCGGCGTCACTGACCGTCTTTTTCTGCGTCGCGATCGGGCTTTTCTATGCCGCTTTCGGCTGGAGCTACGGACGCCTGTTCAGCACAGCAAACCACATCCCGGCAGCGATCGGCTTCGCCGCACTGTGGGTGCTATTCGAATGGCTTCGCGGCTGGGTTTTAACCGGTTTTCCGTGGCTCTATCTCGGCCATGCCTTTATCGATACACCGCTGGCGGGCTGGGCGCCGCTGACCGGGGTGCTCGGGCTGAGCCTGATCGTTGCGCTGCTCGCCGCCGCCTGTGCTGCCATCGCATCGGGCCGCCGGTTGCAGCAGGCAATCTTTGCGGCAGTGCTGGTCGGGGTGGTCGCTTACGGACCGTCGCTGAACACGATCAATTGGACCGAACCCGCCGCCGACAAGCCGCTGCGTATCGGCACCGTGCAGGCCAATATTCCCCAGCATCTGAAATGGCAGCAGGAACAATACTGGCCGACGGTACAAACCTACCGCGAGCTGACCGCGCAACTCTGGAACGATCACGACATCGTTGTCTGGCCGGAGGTCGCAATTCCGACCACCTACCAGCGGGCGCGTGAATTCCTCGACACGATGGGCGATCTCAGCGCCCGTAAAAACGCGGATCTGATCACCGGTGTGCTCTACCGCAACGAAACCCCCGACGGCGACCGCGTGACCCACAACAGCGTGATGAACCTGCGCAACGGTGACCTCTACCACAAACGGCAACTGGTGCCCTTCGGCGAATACGTGCCACTGGAATCCGTGCTGCGCGGACTGATTGAATTTTTTGACATGCCGACTTCATTTATCAAAGCCGGACCCGCTACGCAGCCGCTGATTCGTTCCGGCGATATTCTTATCGGCAGCGCGATTTGTTATGAAATTGCCTATCAGGATCAGGTCGCGGCATCGGCAGTGGCGGCCAACCTGTTACTGACAATCAGTAACGATGCCTGGTTCGGCGCCTCTGCCGGCCCGCATCAGCACTTTCAGATTGCCCGCATGCGCGCGCTGGAAACCGGCAAGCCGCTGATTCGCGCCACCGGTACCGGAATTTCAGGGCTGATCGGTCACCGCGGTGAAGTGATCGCGACGCTGCCGGCCTTTCATCAGGGCGTCATGCGCGGTGAGCTGATGCCACGCAGCGGCAGTACACCCTTCGCGCGAACCGGCTCCCGGCCGCTTGTCCTGCTCTGCGCTGTGCTGATCTTGTTAACTGTGTGGCGTGGTCAATCCAATTCCAACTCGCGACGCAGCGCCGCATAGGACTCCGCGCCCTTGTGGTGAAACAGCGGATCGGGCTGCGACGCGATGCGCGCCGCAATTTTATCCCAGTCTTCAGCCGTCAGTTGCTCTGACATGACCGGCAGAATTTTGCTTTCCTCTGCTTCCATATGCGCGAACTGCAAGTCGAGATAGTGATCCAGTGTCGCTTTCAGCTTGTCGACCGGCACCGCATGATCATTAAAAATCATCTCAAACAAGCCGGTCACTTTGGCCTTTTCACTGGCCAGCTCTTCATGCTGATGCCGGATCAGCTCGATGACTTCGGGGTCACCCAGTGATTTTTCAGCCATCTGATCGAAGGCCGCCTCTTCCAGCGGATGGTGAACGGCATCCGCGTAGTCCGAGATGTACTCCAGCGCCTCCAAAATCAAATCGACATGTGTTTCACGGTCATCGTCATCGTAGCGGGCGACCTGATCCCGCACAAAACGCAGCAGCGTTGCCAAATTGCGATGATCATCCAGTAATTGTTTGTAAAGTTGATGCATGCGCTTACCCATATTCGGAGTGTCTCATTGCCATCGCCCTGCCACCTGCAGACGCTGGCGTGGTGCGCTGCAAGCGCAGCGCCCCGCCGCTGAAATAGTAACACTTCCGCCGGCCTGCGCATCATTC
>JBFJYC010000268.1:0-4308 GCA_041622815.1 Spongiibacteraceae bacterium
TCACCGGCAGCGGCTTTGCGCTGTTGCGGCGCGGTATCGCGCAGCCACTCCGTGGCATGGAAAAATGCGGGATAAGCGATATCTTTTAGTGTCCACGCGACATGGTCTTCTGCAGGGTACAGATCGAACATGTACTCGTAACCGAGTTCACGCAGAATCTCGATATCGGCCAATGTGCCGTTCACATGTACCAATTGATCGAGCGCACCGTGGGCCTGATAAAAACCGTTCCAACGCAGGTTTTCCAACTGCTCCTGGGCAAAACAGGCTGAAGCGGTATTGCCCGAGGCATTGCGTTCGGTAGAACCCGCCAGTACCACACCACCGGCAAACACTTCGGGGTATTCCGTGAGCATACGCAAGGTCGCCATGGCGCCCATCGAATAGCCAGTGCTATACGCCCGCTCGGGATCCAACTCAAAGCTTTCCGCCACATGGTGCCAGGCTTCCCATAAATCGAGCTCCGAACGCTGCTCATACCAACCCGCCTGACCGCGGCCCAATACCGTTAAGCAAAAGCTTTGACGCTCAGTCTCGCAGCTCTGTTTCTGGAAGTTGGGAACGGTCGCGATGTACTGGTTATGATTCTGGGTAAAGCTATGCAGCATCAGCGTCATCGGCATCGCCGCCGGGCTATCGAAATCGTAGCTGCCGGGCACCCACAAGCCATAGGGCTGCACTTCGTCGAAGTGCGTGGTGCGCTGCGACTGCGAATTTAAACCGGTGTACTGCCCGCCGCGATCGTATTCGGCGGAAGACACATACCAACGGTTGCTGTAACCCGCCCGACGCGGCTCGGCTTCATCATCACCCAGCCGATCCCAGTTGAGCTCTACACTAAACGCATCGACGCTATTTTGTGCGAGCGACTGCGCCTGCGCAGCGTTCATCCAGAAGTTATTAATAAACTCCTGATCGACAGGATCATTAGCACCGGTTCCGTTTTGGGCTTCGTCGCTATAGTCACGGAAGGCGGCATTAAACACGGGCGGCTGCATTGGCGAACCACGGAAAGACCCCATTTCATCCAGGAAGCCACCGTCACCGTTATGCACGCCCGATACGGCGCGCAATGTCCAGGAACCCGTTAACTCAGGCAAGCGGGCCTTGTCGATTTTAGCGACAAAGCTGCGCGACGCCCTGTCGATCTGCACGGAACCCAGACGCTCACGTGCGCTGCCATCGGCGCGGTGCAGATAGGCGCCCGCTTTAGAAATAATAATGGTGGCATCGATGCCCGCGGTATAAAGGCGCGGCACACCGGGCCAGGATTCCGGCGGCAATGAACGTCCCGCGGTGCCGCCCGCTGCATAATCCAAACCAAAAGCGATTACCGCCGCCGAATCATCGGCCAGCGTTTGCCAATCAACGCGCCAATAGCTGAATTGATCATCGGCCGCTACCGCAACCGCGAAAATATCCGCGCCATTACCTTCGTATTTAGCGTCGTTACTGTCGCCATCCGGGCCATTACCGGGGTACACAAAACTACCGCCGGTGGGGGTGCCGGTGTTATAAGCCGGCGGAGTACCCTGCGCACCATTGGCGTCGTAAATAAAATCACTCCAGAAATAGGCGCCGCCATGATAGCGGCCGGTGCCTGAAGTCTTGGGAATACCATTGCTAAAAGGCCAGATATCCGCAGCAGGCGCTACCAATAATTTGCCGGGTTTCAGCGCTGCTGCAGCGACACCGGTGGGCATGCGCTTATTAGTGCGCGTCAGGTCGGCATTGTCACCGATACCGTTACCATCGCGGTCGCTTTGCTCGCTTTTATCCAGCGGGAAGGCGTCATCAACGTCGTCGACTCCATCGCCGTCATCGTCGGTATCTGCATTGTTACCAATGCCATCGCCATCGTTATCGTCTTGCTCTTTCGGATCACGCGGGAAGGCATCTTCATCATCGTTGCGATCATCGTTGTCGTCATCGTCGTCGCAGGCATCGCCGGCAGCATCGTTGTCGAAATCCGCCTGCGTATCATTGGCAATGGCCGGGCAGTTATCGTCTTCGTCGCTAACACCGTCTTCGTCCTGGTCCAAGGGCTCAGAGCGCGTGGCGTCGTTGGGCGCGGCATCGTCCGGATCATTGACGCCGTCGCCATCGCTGTCCGCGGTATTCGGATCGGTGCCGCGTTCCAGTTCTTCGGCGTCGCTGGCACCATCGATGTCATCGTCAAAATCGCAGGCATCGCCGCGACCATCGCCATCGTTGTCCAGTTGCTCTGGATTGAAAATCGCGGGGCAATTGTCCTCGGCGTTCACAACGCCGTCGTTGTCGTTATCCAGGCCGCGCTGACCATCGGCACAACCGTCGCTGTCTACCGCCGCACCGGCACCGGTGTCAGGACAGACATCCACCGCGTCGTTGATACCGTCAGCATCCGTATCCACCCCACCATCGGCGTCGAAGCGACCGTCCGCAATATCTTTTTCAGTAGCAGCTAAGTGGGCACTGGCTGTCGCAGCGTCAATAAAAGCACGACCGCTGACAGTTTCGGCAAAATCACGCAGCGCACTGTCCGCATCATCCAGATCGGCGGTCTGTAATTGCGCCGCAGTCAGCTGCAGTTGCCGTGCCTTGGCCCGGGTAGCGTCGGTAATGCGGATGCCGTTAGCGGGATCGCCGTCGCTATCCAGTGACATTAACAATCGCGCAATATTGATCGCGCCATTACCGGTGCCGGCAAGGCCATTGGGGGTCAGGAAGGGTTTATCGGGGTCCGGGGTAATCTCTCCCAGCGCAATATTGCCAAGAAAGAATTGCAGGCTGTCGCCATCAATATAGTCGAACCCGCCATCGGCGCGGGTCAGGTAGCGGCTCGCCGCAGCGCCGCGGGTGTATTCCATACCCGCCACCGGTGAATCGACAAAGCGGCCGCTGGCCGCGCTGCCGCCGGGCGCGCCACTACTACCCCCGTTACCACCACCACAGGCAGACAACAGCACGAACAAAAAAGACAGGGCGAGCGGATTTCTTGTCATCGGCATAACGGGCTTCCAAATACGTAGCGGCAAAAGGGGACTGCCGAATGGATGTACGTACTTTACCGTATGCTGGTGTCAGATGCAGCCCTATGGGGGTCGGCGGCGCTCCGTTGCCGCCCGCTAAGCCCTCAAAATGTGACACAGATCACGCTTTCAGGCCCCTGCTGCTCAGCAACCCACCACGCTTGGCCTCGGGGTCAACTACCTGCATGATGCGGGTTCCGGTTTGTTGATGACGTTTATCCATGGGCTCCGAGATTGGCAGGCGCAACTTTTCCGCCAGTGACTACCAGCGTTTTGGTGAGCAGTTACAGGCGGACATCGGCACACTCAGGCGGCTTCTCGAAACACCCGGATGGGGTCGTGGCGAACGCAGTATCGGCGCCGAGCTCGAGATGTACCTTATCGATGCGTCCGGCCATCCACTGGGATGCAACAGCGAGTTGCAGGCCCGCAGTGGCGACCCGCAACTGACGCTGGAACTGAACCGCTACAATATTGAGTACAATCTCTCGCCCTGTGCAATGCAGGCGCAACCGCTGCTGCACAGCGAACGCGAAATCCTGCTCAAGCTCGGCGAGCTCAACCGGCTCGCGGCAGATTTCGGCGGCCGCGTGGTTCCGATAGGTATTTTGCCGACCCTGAAACAGTCGGATTTCGGTATAGATTCCATGACCGACCTGCAGCGCTACCACGCGCTGGTTGAGCAATTGATTCAGCGTCGCGGCCGCCAGTTCGATATCCACATCAACGGTGATGACCCGTTACAGCTCGCCATGAAGGACATCACACTGGAGGGCGCGAACACCTCATTCCAGTTACATATCCGCGTGCCACCGGATGAGTTCGTCAATACCTACAACGCAATGCAGCTCGCTGCACCGCTGGCGATTGCACTGGCCGGCAACTCGCCGACCCTGTTCGGGCATCGCCTGTGGCAGGAAACCCGCATCCCGCTGTTTAAGCAATCCATCGACACCCGGGTGCGTGATCGCTATCAGTGGCATCAACCGGCCCGGGTCAGCTTCGGCCACGGCTGGTTGCGGCACTCGCCACTGGAACTGTTTGCCGAATGCGCGACCCTGTATCCGCCCCTGTTGCCGGTGGTCGACGATGACGCGGCGCCGGAACAACTCGCGGCGCTGCGCTTGCACCTGAGTACCGTATGGATGTGGAACCGACCGGTATACGACCCGGTAGACGGCGGTCATCTGCGCATCGAAATGCGCGCGCTGCCCGCCGGACCCTCCGCCGTCGACATGATCGCCAACGCCGCGCTGATGCTGGGACTGGGCGCGGCGTTTCGCGACCAGATGGACGA
>JBFJYC010000269.1:0-4304 GCA_041622815.1 Spongiibacteraceae bacterium
CAGCGCCGGGAAACCTACGCTACTTCGGGTCCGCGCATCGCATTGCGTTTTTTCGGCGGTTGGCACTATCAAGCGCAGCTGCTGTCGGACCCGGAACTGCTGAATAAGGCTTACCAAAGCGGCGTACCGATGGGGGGTGTGCTGCCACTACGCGATGCCGATATTGCGCCGCAATTTATCGTCACCGCGTTAAAGGACAGCGAGGGCGCCAACCTCGATCGTGTTCAAATTATCAAAGGCTGGGTCGACAAGGCAGGACGTAGTCACGAACAGGTCTATGACGTTGTGGCGTCTGGGCAGCGGGTAACCGGCGCAGACGGTAAATTTGCGCCACTGGGCTCGACCGTCAACATTGCTGACGCATCCTACACAAACACAATCGGCGCATCGTATCTGGCGACCGTATGGCAGGATCCGGCATTCGACCAAACACAAAATGCCTTCTATTACGCCAGAGTGTTGGAAATCCCAACGCCGCGATACTCTACCTATGATGCGAAATTATTGGGTCTGGAAGCGCCGGTGCCGGCGACTATTCAGGAGCGGGCGATAAGCTCACCGATCTGGTATTCGACAAGCGGCGACTGAACTGCCGGACGGCCAACTCTCAGCGCCCCTTAAACACCGGCTTCTCTTTATTAAAGAAGGCATTGATTGCCGACATAGAATCTTCGCTGATACTGCAGACATTTTGCAGTTCGCCTTCTGCATCGATAGTTTCGGATAAATCCATTTCCATCGACTGCTTGAGCACCTGCTTGCAGTAACGCTGTGCCAGCGGCGCGCCTTCGGCAAGTTGCTCCGCCCAACTACGGGCCGTATCGAGTAGCTGATCGTCAGCGACAACCTTATTCGCCAGGCCCAGATCTACGCAGCGCTGCGCGGGCACTTTCTCTGCATCCAGAATCATCTGCAGGGCTCGCTTATAGCCGATCGTATTGACCAACTGCCAACTGGTACCGCCGTCCTGCACCAGACCGATCGGTAGAAACGCCTGATACAAATAGGCGGACTCGCCCATCACCACCAGATCGCAGGCCATCGCCATCGCCCCCGAAATACCGGCGGCAGCCCCGTTCACGGCGGCTATCACCAATTTATGCGACTCGTGTATCGCCATTAAAAACGGTTTGTACTGCGCGGTGATGAGATCGCCGATACAGCTGTATTCACCGAAACCACTGGCCAGATCATGGCCGGCACCAAAGCCTTTACCGGCACCTGTGAGCAACAGCACCCTGACTTCATCGTCAGTCTCCGCCCGCCTCAGCGCCGCGATCAGGTCGAGGCGCAATTGCTCGTTGAAAGCATTACGCGCCTGCGGCCGGTTCAGGGTGATCGTGGCGACTCGATTTTCCACTGTGTATAACACTGTTTCAAAATCAGACATCACTAGGCTCCCGTGTTTCCGTGGTTCCGGTTGGCTTACAGCGGCGCGATTAGCGCGGCTGCATACGGATACCGCCGTCCATACGCACACACTCACCGTTCATATAATCATTTTCTGCCAGATACTGCGCCAGGTGCGCGATCTCATCGGGCTTGCCCAGACGCGGCGGATACAATACTGAAGATTCCAGTGCCTTGAATGCCGGCTCCGGCAACAGGGAGAACAGCGGCGTGTTGATAAGGCCGGGAACGATGGTATTGACGCGAATGCCGAGCTTGGCGAGGTCGCGTGCAATCGGCAGCGTCATACCGACAATACCGCCCTTGGAGGCGCTATAGGCCGCCTGACCAATCTGCCCTTCATACGCAGCGACTGAGGCGGTATTGATAATACAGCCACGGCCGCCGTCATCATTGATCGGGCTGTTCTTCGCCATCTCTACTGCGGCCAGACGCAGTACGTTAAAGGTGCCGGTGAGGTTAACATCGATCACGATTTTCCATTGATCCAGCGGGAAGGCATTGCCGTCGCGATCCACAGTTCTGGCGGCGCTACCGATGCCGGCGAAGTTGCAGCAAATATGAATCGCGCCAAATTCTTTGACCACGGCGTTGATTGCTTCCTGCACATTGTTTTCGTCGGCAACGTTGACCTTCTGGAAAATAATATCGCCACCGAGTTCGGCGATTAATTCGTTAGCCTTGTCTTCGTTGAGATCGAAAATACCGATCTTGGCACCGTTGGCGTGAAACCGCCGTACTGTTGCTTCGCCGAGACCTGATGCACCACCGGTGACAATGGCTACTTTTCCGTTGATATCCATGTTTTACGCTCCTGAGTCTAAGTTAGTCGAGAATACTGCTGTAATTATCCGAGAAAATATTGCGGCCGATAATCAGCTTCATCACTTCCGAGCTGCCGGCAAGAATCCTGTTGACCCGTGTTGAGGTGAACAGCTTACAAATTTCATACTCGTTCATAAATCCGGCGCCGCCGTGCAACTGCACGCCAAGATCCATCATCCGCCATTCCACCTCACTGGTATAAAGCTTGGCTTTAGCCGCGGCGTCGGCGCTGAGTTTCCCTTCATTGTGCAGTGCAACGCAGTGGTCCGCATAGGTTTGCGCGACCTCGATTTCGGTGTCCATTTCCGCCATTTTGAACTGCGTATTCTGCATATACGACAGCGGCTTTCCGAAGACCTTGCGCTCCATAACAAACTGCCGGGTAATATCGAATGCGTGGCGCGCTGTCGCGGTGTAACTGGCGGCGCTGATTAGCCGCTCTTCAGCAAGATTTTTCATCAGATAGTAAAAGCCCTGACCGACCTCACCGAGAATATTCTCTTTCGGTACTTTGACATCGTTGAAAAACAATTCTGCGGTGTCCTGCGCGTGCATACCCATCTTGTCGAGGTTGCGGCCGCGCTCGAAACCTTCCATGCCGCGTTCGACTATGACGAGAGTCATCGCATGGGGATTATTCTCCGGATCATTTTTCGCCGCGACAATCACCACATCCGCATTAATACCGTTGGAGATATAGATCTTCGAGCCGTTGAGCAGCATATGGTCGCCCTTATCGACGACACTGGTGCGCATGCCGGCGAGGTCACTACCGGCATCGGGTTCGGTCATGGCAATCGCCAGAATGGATTCACCGGAGGCACATTTCGGCAGAAACCGGGCGCGCTGCTCGTCATTACCGAAAGCATCGATATACGGCGCCACCAGGCGGCTATGCAGTGTCAGAAACAATTCACCGGTACCGGCGCGGGCGCTTTCCTCAATCAGGATCTGTTCCCAGCGGAAATCGCGGTCGCCCATACCGCCGTACTTCTCGTCCGCCCAGATCAGCAGAAACCCCTGCTCACCGGCCTTTCTGAATAATTCCCGGTCGTAAATACCGTCCCGCTGCGCCTGCTCGGTATGCGGCGCAATCTCGGTATCCATAAAGCGACGCACCGCTGTGCGGAACATATTCTGGTCTTCGGTAAAATTGCGCATGCACGCGCCTCCCGGCTGTTTATTATTTGGTCAAGTAAATTTACTAATTTAGCTGCGCTGGAGTTTGCCTAGACTCACGGGGATTGGCAATACACAGCGCGCTAGCCTTTCAACTGCGCAATTGCCGCCGCCGCGAAACTGTCATCAGCGGGATCTGCGGGTACCGGGAAGGTAATTGTGCGCGAGAGTCCGGAAAACCGCTCCCGGTAGACTTGATCGATGTCATCGTAAGTACCGCGCGGCACAAACTCGCTCATCACCTCATCGTTAATGATTTCAGGCATCGCCTCCCAATTACCCTGACGGGTCATATCCAGCAGCTGCTGGCCTTTGGCCTCCCAGCCAAAGAGTTCCAGACTCGGCCAGTAGGCCGGCGTCGAAAACAGAAAACCGAGCAGGTTGCGAACCTTCTCCCATTCAGCGGCCACTGTTTCCTCGTCCTTGCCGGTAGCAGTCAGCGGCCCCAGCACCAACTGGAAGTCGGCATGCTCGTCACCGCGCTTGAGGAAGCCTTCGCTGAGCCGCGGCAGGCAAACCGAGCGGATGTATCTGGGCGGCGTATTGGTCGGATGCGTGATCATACCGTCAGCGACTTTGCCGACCATCTTGGTCATTGCCGGCCCCACTGCACCGCATAGCACCGGAATATGCGGATGCTCGATCGGCCCGGGATTGAAAAACGGCTGCAACTTGGTAAAGCGATAATGCTCGCCTTCAAAATTCAGGCGCGCGCCGGTCTGAAATGAATGAAAGATCGCCTTCAGCGACTGCACGTACTCACGCAGCTGCGGTACCGGTGAGTCCCAACGGGCGGAATAACGCTGCTCGATATTGGGTTTTATCTGGGTACCCAGGCCGAGCTCAAATCTGCCACCGGACTGGTGCTGCAAATCCCAGCTGGCAATCGC
>JBFJYC010000270.1:0-4290 GCA_041622815.1 Spongiibacteraceae bacterium
GGCAACGCCACCGGCCACCCCAGCCGCATCATGGATGGCTCTTTCGCCAACCAGGTACTGGCCCAGATTCACCTGTACGCGAAAAAATTCGCTGACAAAGGCGGTGATATCACGGTTGAAGTACTGCCGAAGAAACTGGACGAAGAAGTTGCAGCCCACATGGTTGCCGGTTTCGGCGGTGTACTCACCAAGCTGACCAAGCAGCAGGCCGACTACATCGGTGTACCTGTTGAAGGTCCGTATAAGCCGGAAAACTACAAGTACTAATCTGGCTTTAAACCACAGGCCCGAGTGCGGGCACTGTACTGCTCTCTGCGACACGCCGTGAATACGTCCGTGTAGGCTGGCCGCCATGGATGGCGGTCTGCCGGATTCGTCAGGAACGAAAGCCGGCCGAGGCTTCCATGCTGGCGACGGTCGCAGACAGCAGCACCGCACCCACACTCTGATATCGCGCCAACCGGAAGCTCGCAAGACGCGTTGAGCCTGAAAGTTAAGCGCCGCCGGTAGCTGTTTCGTAGTGACTAGCGCCATGGACGGACGCGGGACGGGCCATGGATGGCCCACGGAACGGAGAAACAGCTACCGGCGGTGGTTAACGCCTACTGGTCAAAAAATCGAGACCCGAAACGCATGACACAACGATATTCATTTGAATTTTTCCCGCCCAAAACCGAAGTCGGTGCGGAGAAACTGAAAACCACCCGCGCTGAACTCAACGCACTGGGACCGGATTTTTTCTCGGTGACCTACGGTGCCGGCGGTTCGACGCGGGACAACACCCTCGACACCGTGCTCGCCATGAAAAGTGAAGGTATCTCTGTCGCGCCGCACTTATCTTTCGGCGGCGACGACGAAGCGTCGGTGCAGCAATTGCTTGAACAGTACCGCGACGCCGGCATCGATCGCATCGTCAGCCTGCGCGGCGACCTGCCCTCGGGCATGGGCGCGGTGCGGCAGGTGCATGCCGCCGAACTGGTGCGTTTTATCCGCGCCAAAACCGGCGATCATTTTCACCTCGAAGTTGCGGCCTACCCGGAGATTCATCCGGATGCCAAAGATTACGAATCGGACATCGGCTTTTTAAAAGAAAAACTCGACGCCGGTGCGAATTCTGCGATCACGCAGTACTTCTACAATATCGACGCGTATTACTGGTTTCAGGACCGTTGCGCGGCGGCGGGCATCGACAAGCCGATCTACCCGGGCATTATGCCGATCACCAACTACGCGAATCTGGCGCGCTTCTCGCGCAACTGTGGTGCCGAGATCCCGCGCTGGCTGGCCTACAAGCTCGACGGCATGAAGGATGACAGCGCGTCGGTGCAGGCCTTCGGCGTCGATGTCATTACGCGGTTGTGCGAGCAGTTATTGGCCGCCGGCGCACCCGGCCTGCATTTTTACACCATGAATCAGGTCGAACCGACCAAGACCGTCTGGACCAATCTCAAGCTCGGTGCATAATCGCGCGACCGTGCGGGCGCCGACGCAACGTTGTCGCCCGCCGTCCATTCCTGAGATGATGCCCCCATGTCTCACACTCCTCATTGCGATGTCATAGTCATCGGCGGCGGTATCGCCGGCCTGTGGACCCTCAATCGTCTGGTTAACGCCGGCTACAACGCCTGCTTGTTCGACAGCGGCGCGCTCGGCAGCGGCCAGTCGGTGGCGTCGCAGGGCATGATCCACGGCGGCATCAAATACGCCCTTGGCGGCACCCTGACCGGCTCATCCGAGGCGATCGCCTCAATGCCGGCGCACTGGAAAGCGTGTATCGCCGGCACCGGCGATGTCGATTTGCGCGGGGTACCGGTACTGGCCGAGGCTTTTTATCTCTGGTCGAGCGAATCGCTCACCTCGCGGCTCAGTTCATTCTTTGCCAGCAAACTCAGCCGCGGCCGCGTCGACAGCATCCCCGCCGGGCAGCGACCGCCGCCCTTCGATGATCCGGGCTTCACCGGCAATGTTTACCAGCTCGTGGATTTGGTGCTCGACGTGCCCGGGCTGATTAAAAGACTCGCCGACAACTGCAGCGGCAGAATTTTCAGTATCGACTGGCAGCAGGCACGCCTGCAGAAATCCGGCAACAAGATCGAGTCGCTGATAGTTTCGCCGGAACTAACAATCACCACCGACCACGTGATACTCACCGCCGGCGCCGGCAACGCGGATATTTTGAAGTCGCTCGGACTCGAACAGCCGCAGATGCAACTGCGACCGCTGCATCAGGTGATGGTCAAGCACGACTATCCGCAGCCGCTCTACGCCCATTGCACCGGTGCCAGTGCGTCGCCGCGGTTAACCGTTTCCAGCCACCGCGCCGCGGACGGTCGCTGGGTCTGGTATCTGGGGGGCGACCTCGCCACCGACGGTATCGGCAAGTCCGCCGGCGAGCTGATTGCGAAGGCAAAATCTGAATTGAAGACGCTGCTGCCCTGGGTCGATTTCGGTCGCTGTGAATGGGCGACGCTGCATATTGACCGCGCCGAACCGAAGCAGGCGCAGCTGATCAAACCCGAACACGCCTATGCCGCGGCAGCGCCAGATTGCAACAATCTGCTGGTCGGCTGGCCGACAAAACTCACACTGGCGCCGAATCTGGCCGACCGTTTACTCGCCCTGTTACCGCCACCCGCCACCGGCACCGCTGATCAGCCGAATGCGGCGCTGGCAGGACTGGCGGTGCCCGGCATCGCGGCACCGCCTTGGGATACCGCCTTCGCCCCATGACCGGCTTCTCCGAGAGTGACTACCGCAATATCGCCGACACCGGTCTGCGGATCAGCCCGCTCGGGCTGGGCACGGTAAAACTGGGGCGCAATACCGGCGTCAAATACCCCGACCCCTTCGATATTCCGAGCGATAAGCACGCCGCCGACCTGATCGCTTTGGCGGCGGACCTGGGCATCAACCTGATAGATACCGCCCCCGCCTACGGCAACTCCGAAGAGCGCCTCGGCAAACTGCTGGCCGGGCAGCGCGAGCGCTGGCTGATCTGCAGCAAAACCGGTGAGGAATTCGACGGCCGGACCTCGACATTTGATTTCAGCGCGGCGCACACCCGCAAAAGCGTGCAGCGCAGCCTGAAACGACTCGGTACCGACTACCTCGATATGGTGCTGATTCACTCCAACGGTGATGACCAACAGATTCTGCAAAGCGAAGGGGCATTGACGGCCCTGCAGCAGCTCAAGCAGGAAGGCCTGTTGCGCGCCGTCGGTATGTCGGTAAAAACACCTAGCGGCGGTGTATTGGCGGCGGACTGCTGCGACGTGGTGATGGCCAGCTACCACCCGGGCTACGACGCCGAACTCCCCACACTGGCGCGCTGCCTGCAGCAAAACACCGCGGTTTTACTCAAGAAAGCCTTTGCCAGCGGCCACCTGCCGGATAAGGTGGCGGACCCGGTGCGGTATTGCCTCGATTTTGCGTTTGCACAGCAGGGCGTCACCGGTGCGATTATCGGCACCATTAATCCCGCGCACCTGCGGCAAAATGTTGCAGCGGCCATATCAGCAATACAACGTAGCTGACTGATTTATAGCGATTTACGTTGCCGACAAGCATTATCGTTGTGGTACATTGTCAAAATCCATAGCGCCGGCCAGACAGCAACTGGCAAAGGAAGTGCAGTATGCAGCCCAAGCTCAGCCCTCTCGCAATCCCCTTGTTCTGTTTCACATCGCTGGTCAGTGCCGACATGGTGCTCCCCGATGACTTGACCGAACTCAGTCTCGACGCATTGATGGATATCGAGGTGACCTCGGTTTCGAAGCAGGCGGAAAGTATCACCAATGCCGCGGCCGCGATTTATGTCCTCTCTGGCAGGGACATCGAACATGCCGGCGCCCGCAGCATTCCCGAAGCCCTGCGTCTGGTTCCGGGGCTTCATGTAGCAAAAGTTGATGGTCATAGCTGGGCGATAACGGCGCGGGGGTTTGGCGGCACTATCGCCGATAAACTTGAAGTACTGATCGACGGACGCAGTATTTATACGCCGCTGTTTTCAGGCGTATTCTGGGATGCGCAAGATGTATTCATGCCGGACATCGACCGCATCGAAGTCATTCGCGGCCCGGCGGCAACGTTGTGGGGCGCAAACGCCGTTAACGGCGTTATCAATATCGTTACAAAGTCAGCCGCAGACACGCAGGGCACCCTCGCCTACGCAGGCGGTGGTAGCGAACATTCCAAGTTCGCCGGCGTCCGCCATGGCGGCGAAATGGGTGAGCGGGGCCACTGGCGTGCCTATGCGAAATCTTACAGCGATGACGCGACGCAACGCGCCGA
>JBFJYC010000271.1:0-4268 GCA_041622815.1 Spongiibacteraceae bacterium
CCGCCGGACCCTCCGCCGTCGACATGATCGCCAACGCCGCGCTGATGCTGGGACTGGGCGCGGCGTTTCGCGACCAGATGGACGAGTTGATCCCGGCCCTGCCTTTTCAACTGGCGGAATACAACTTCTATCGGGCCGCGCAACACGGGCTGAATGCGAAACTGGTATGGCCGTTTCGCGGGCAAACCGGCCTCGGCGAATACCCCGTCAAAGACCTCATCCTGCAGTTTTTGCCCGATGCCCGCGCCGGCTTGCAACAGCTCGGTATTTCCGCCACCGAAATTCAGCGCTATCTGGATGTGATCGAACAGCGTGTAACAAGCGGCCGTAACGGCGCCGACTGGCAACTGCAACAGCTCGCCGCGCTGGAGCGCGATCATCCGCGCGAGCAAGCGCTGGCAACGATGCTCAACCAGTATGTGCAACACTGTTTTGACAACACACCCGTCGCACAATGGCCGCTCAGCGGCAACACAGCGGCTTAGGGAGTTTATGGACACGGTGCTGCAGACTGTCGAGCGCGACACCTTGGGTGACATTGCACCCGTCGCGGAACAGTTTCTGCGTCAACTCGCCGGCCCCAGCTGCCTGTTTATCCCCGGTCGCGACCGATCGCGCACCCGGGCACTGGTGACATTGATCCATGGCAACGAACCTTCCGGCTTTCGCGCCTTGCATCGCTGGTTGCGGAGCGGGCGCGAGCCCGCGGTCAATATCGTCGCGATTGTGCCGTCGGTGCAGACCGCGCTGATGGCACCGCATTTCAGTCTGCGAATGTTGCCGGGGCAGCGCGATCTCAACCGTTGCTTTGAGCCGCCCCATGGCGACGACGAACAGGGGCAAACCGCGGCCGCGATTATTGACTGCCTGAAAAAATACCAGCCCGAGTGTGTCGTCGATTTACACAATACCTCCGGTTCGGGGCCGGGTTTCGGCGTGGTCATTTCCGAGGATGATGCGCATGCGGCGCTGGTCAGCCTGTTTTCGCCGCACATGATCGTTACCGCCCTCCGGCTGGGCGCACTGATGGAAATCAGTGAACACCTGTTTCCCACGGTGACGGTCGAATGCGGCGGCCGGCGCGACGATACGGCACATGAATTGGCCTGGCAGGGATTGCAACGCTATTTCAATGACGAGCAGGTGCTGCTCACCGCTTACCCGCGGCCATACATATTCCATAACCCGGTGCGACTCGAGTTACAAAGCGGTTGCAGTGTGGCAGTGAATGAAACACCACAGCCGGATTTCGACGTGACTCTGGCGCCCAATGTCGAGCAGTACAACTACGACCGGGTGACGCCTTCGCAGCCGCTGGCCACGGTGCGCGCGCCACTCAAGACTGTATTCCGGGCACGCGATCACAACGGCAATGATGTACTGGAGGAGCTGGTGGAGGTACGCGAGGGTGTACTCTACCCGCGCTGTGAGCTGAAACTGTTCATGTTCACCAACGACCCGACTATCGCCCGCAGCGACTGTCTGTTCTATGCCGTCAAGGCGTTCTGATACCCCGCAGCGCTTTACTTCACCGCGGCCAACGGTGGCCGGGGTTCCTGCTCCGGCCACCGCTGTGGATGCCGCCGGTACCCGGTCATGTCGTATCCCATCGCCGCCACTTTTTGTTCCAGCGCTTCCAACTCACCCGCGGGTAATACCGGACTGCGCGCCATGATCCAGACATAATCCCGTGTCTTGCGCCCGATAATCGTGGCGGAATAATCCTGCGCAAGCCATGCGATGCGGTAATCGGCCTTGAACGGCCACAGGAACTGCATTTTCCAGTGCGCATCCCCCGTTTCTGCGACGACGGTCGCGGTCGGACGAAAGGTCTTCAGCGGTGCATCGAAGCTATCGGGCCTGAATCTATAGGTTGTCTGAATGACGCCATCTTTTCCCAACTCGTAGGTTTCGATGCCGTTGTGAGCGTTGCGCTCGGGCCACAGCGGTATGAATCCGAGCACATACCAATCCCCCATGAAGCGCTCAAGCTCCAGCGGTCCGGCAGAAGGAAGTGGTTCAAGCCGTTGCCCGGTGCCGGAGCAGGCCGCCACAAAAGCCACACTTGCGAGGAACAGATTACGTTTCATGTGTGTCCTCAACGCTGTCAGGCCTGCATAAACTCGCCACGCAGCGAGCGATCGCTAAGGAAATCACCCCCCATCGCGGTGCAGCGCGTAACGGAGCCGGTATCGCGGATACCGCGCGCCTTCACGCAAAAGTGCGTCGCGTCGGTGAGCACAGCCACGTGCTCGGTGTTGAGCAGGGTCTGCAACGCCACCAGTATCTGCCGTGTCAGCCGCTCCTGCACCTGCGGGCGCGCCGCAAAAAACTGCACGATACGATTGATTTTCGACAACCCGATCACCGATTCGCCGGGTATATAGGCCACCCGTGCGGTGCCGTCGATGGTCACAAAGTGGTGCTCACAGCTGCTATTGAGATTGATATCGCTGACCCGCACCATCTCATCCACGCCCATTTTGTTTTCTATGGCCGTGATGCGCGGAAAATGGCTGTAGTCCAGGCCGGCAAACATTTCGTCGAGATACATTTTCGCGACGCGGTGTGGAGATTCACACAGACTGTCGTCGCGAAGATCCAGCCCCAGCGTCTCCATGATGTCAGTGAACGCGGCCCGGATACGGTGATATTTCCCGTCTCTGTCCAGACCGTTGTCGGTCATGGGCGTCTCGAGGCCTTGCGCGATCAGGGCATCGCGCACGCGCCGGGCTTCCGCGCTGATATCGACGATCTGGTCGGCCAGGGCAATGCTGCTAATAGGTAGGGCGGCATTCATTGGCAAATTCCTTTTTTGGACGTTTGGATTGTGACTTATACGCCCCCGGTCAGGATTTGGATCGCAGCCATGGCTAGGTATTAATCCGCAGTCGTCGAGAATCCTGAAATTCAGCGCCGCGCGGGCTGTCAAACCAGCTGACCGTATGCCCTACCGGTATGCTAAAAAGCTACCCTTGCAGATCGAGCGTGCAATGATCGCCATCAAGCGGCCATATTTTAATCAGGGCCTTAAACTAGGCTGAATATCGCTGCAGCGTAGATATAAAATCTCAGGATGCGCGCTAATCCGAATAATAGGTAGGTTTTGAGAGGAAACCTGATTAGCCCTGCAATCGTACTCGCCATGGCATAGGGGATCGGCAGCAAAGCAGCAACAAGTATAAATGCCCCGCCCCATTGTCGGATAAACTCCACGGTAGCCGCATGGTACTTGAACATATAGTTATGAATGCTTGGAAGGTGCTCCATAGCTCTGCCCAAGCCATACGCTACTATGCCGGCAAGGTAGGAGGTCACTGCCAATGCGCCGACCATCAGGTAGGGCATTTCAGGAAAACGCGCCTTGGCCCACAACATAAAAAGATCGGGCGGAATGAGTCCTAGTATGGACTCTGATACGAAGAATACGGCGAATACTGAGAGAGGTTGCAGTTGCTCATGTATTAATAATTGCAGCCCGTCCTGATACACCGCCAGATAAGGCTTTAGCAGCAAGAACGCGGGTACCAGTATGACGAGTATGCCGAATAGCTTTCCCAGGTGCCGGCCTACCAGCCTGTAGAATCCGCTGCTTCGATGGTGCTCGTGCAGGTGTCGGATTTTTTCGGATGTCAAAACCGAAAACCCAGTTCAACCTCGTAACTCGCGGAAGGATAAACGCCACCAAAATGGGTGCCACGGAACCCGGGTGAGTCCTGGGCGGCTGCCAGCGATTCACGGCTGGTGACGTTGTCGCCGAACACGGTTATATGCCAACTATCATCGTGAGCTCTGATACCCATTTGCAAACCGTAAGTGGTGCCGGGCACACGAACATCGATGGGGTCCAGATCGGTAGCCAATGCCACTTCGGTGGTGTAACTCGCGGTTAGACCCGCATGCGTGAGAAAAGGCCAATCGAATAGACCTCCTTGCCAACCAAGCGTGAAGGTGGTCTTTAGCTTTGGTACCAGGCGCAGGCGCCGTCCGGTCAGGTCGCAGGGGGGCGGGTTGGTGTTTTCCGCAGTGCAGGCGGCGCGGTCAAAACTGGAATATTCTGACTCGGTCAGAGCGCCGTTTAAGCCGATAAGTATCGAGTAAGGCGTCATTAGCATGGCTTCGTACTCGAGACCATAAATTGTGGCGGAGGCGGCGTTTTCCACAACATAGCCAACACCATTAAAGGTAGAGACCTGAAGATCTTCAAAGTCGGTATAGAACACGGATGCGTTTAGCCTGGCGGCTCCGCCGAGCCATTCCGACTTAGC
>JBFJYC010000272.1:0-4247 GCA_041622815.1 Spongiibacteraceae bacterium
GGAACGCCCGACAGGCTCAACACATAGTCATTGAGCAGACTGATTGTTTCGGCGGATGTACGCGGCCCGCCAACAATATCGATCAGTAGAGACCCCAGATGTGAGTGCAGTGCGGCGAAACGATCGCCACGGCCGACGACATCTTCGATCTCTGAAACCAAAAAGCCTGAAGTATTCGTTGTGATTATGGTGTGAGGGGGACACACCGCATCGAGCTGAGCATGGATATCGCGTTTGATATCCAGTCGTTCAGGAACGGATTCACTCACTAAATCCGCTTTCTGTGTAGCGTCGGCCAGATCAGAGGTATAGCGGATTCTGCTAAGTGCGGGTGCAATATCATCAGCGCCGCAGTAACCGGTGCCGACGATGTAGGCGCCCATTTCCTGCTGAACTGCAGGCGCGGCGTCCAGCGTTGCCTGACTGATATCAAACATAACAACATCGTAGCCGGCGATTGCGGCGAGTATTGCGTTGGAGCACCCCATACTGCCGGCACCAACGAAACAGACAGTGTTGATGCCTTCAGCCGGCATTACATTAATTCCCGGGTAGGACGGTCGGGCAACACGAGATTGGTGCTGCCTTTGGCAACAACTGCGGGCAAATACTCGAGTACTGGCAGACCGGCGAGCGCATTCACAATATGGAACTGAGTCGGGTTCTGTTCCCAGGTCAGGGTTTGCCAATCGATGGAGCCTTTACCAACCTGCGCCTCGGTGATTGTGGTTTCCGACGGAAATGTTGTGAATTGCCCCGAGCCCGGCCCCCAGCCACCCAGCGCCGGCATATAACGCCACGCCATCGGATTGTCCTTCCCTTCCTGCGCGGCGGCGTTTGCCTCAATTTCTTCATTGGTTGGTGCGCGAAGGTCGGTGATACGCATATCGACAATCTTGTGCCCGAAGTGATTAGCACTGCAGTGCCACACAAGGTCGTTGGCGGTGTGTTCGGGGATGTTGGCGAATATTTTGGGGATGCCCTGTAACTCGCGGCCGGCCAGAATCGGATCGGTGAGATTTTCCCAGATTACCAGCGTGAAATTACCGGCGAGTTCTTCCTTCTCACCTTTGTATATCACCGCAGCTGTGACCGCGATGAGGTTATAGCCATGGCCTGCAAGCCAATCGATCTGTTTGTTGCAGGCATAGGTGACGGTAACGACCGCCTCCTCCGCAACTTCAAATGGTGCAGGTAAATACGCCGCCAGTTTTTCCCGGTCAGTGATAAACGGGATAACCATCGACGTGACGTCATGATACCAACCTGAGGTGCCCGGGCCGATATAACGCGGGCCGAAATGGGCCGGCATTACATAGCTGGCGTTGGGGTCTTGTTTGAACATCTACCTAGTCTCCTGACTGTACTATTGGACGGTATAGCGGAAGTCCAGGTGATAAGACGGCTCGTCAGGTAGCGACGCATAAATGTAATTTCCGGAGATCAGGGGCTGATCAAGCGTCAACACGTTTTCCTTCTGTCGAGTGAGGTTTTTCGCATTGAAGACTAACGACCAACTACCCTCTTCTTCTTTGATCCCGATACGAGCATTGACTTTAGTAGTCGCCTCTTGCTTGGAGAATGGATCGTTGTCCGTATCGGTAAAGTGTTCGCCCTGATAGATGACGTCTAAACCAACCAGCAGGTTGATGCCAGTGTTGAGCAACGGCATATCCAGTGACGTGTACAGGCTGGCACTCATTTCGGGCGCGAAAGCCAACGGTTGGCCGGATAGATCCTGAAATGAAGGGGCCGTCGGATCACTTTGAGGGCCTGTTCTCTCGTTATAGCAAGACGGATCACCTGTACCGGATTCAGTGCCCGCAACCGGCACGGCGCAGAGATATTCTTCATATTTGGCATCGACAATTCCGCCACTACCACCGATAGACAGGTACGGCACCGGCGGCAGCCAGAAAAAATCAAATTCGAAGCCGGTGGTCGTTGCATCGGCAGCGTTCGTCACAAATATCTTGGTGCCGTCAAAGTTACGTACTTGCAAGTCCGAATACTTCGTATGGAAGAAAGCACCGTTGAAAATCAATGATCCGTCGAACAGCTTGCTCTTGAAACCTATTTCGTAAGCATCCGCGGATTCAGGCTCGAACGTAAGATTGTCATCGGTAAATACTGCGGCAGCAAACCCACCGCTTTTGAATCCCTGCGTATAGGTTGCGAACACCGTCAGGTCTTCGAAAACCTCCCACGTTGCTGTCAGCTTCGGCGTGAAGTCGTAATCCCCTTCTTTAAGAACGACATCGAAATCTTCCTGACCAGTAGTGAACGGGCCGGCTCCCGGCAGACCGTCTTTGCCAGAGAGAATATTGCCGACGCGCTTGTCTTCGCCGTAGCGCAGGCCGAGTACGAGGGTCAGCGTATCGGTCACCAGCCAGTCGTACTGCATAAAATACGCAACGCTTTCAGTTTCTACGGCGGTGCTGGCAAACAGTCTTTCCGCTTGCCCCTCATCATCGACTGTCAGAGGAATGGGGGTGGATGGGAAGAATCCAAAATCTGACTGGGGGTCGTAGGCACCACCACCGCCCGCAATATAGGCAGCGAAACCGACGCCATTTGTCTGCGAGATTGTGGTGCCATTTTCAGTCTCTGCCGCAAAGGCGCCGATCAGGAAGTCGATACCTGCGCCGATGCCGAATAATCCCGGTAATGTGCCGCCAAAACGAGCTTCGATATTTTTCTGCTCGTAAAAGTTTGGCGCGTTCGGGTCGGTTCCGAAGTTGATAAAGTCGATAGGCGAGAAATCGCCATCTATGGCGTAAGGACCCTCAAATTTTGACATGCCTGCGATCAGCGTCATATTAAAGCCGCTAGCGTAAGCAACTTCACCCCAGTCTTTGGTGTACTTAATATTGGCTGAGACCGTATCGCGATTGGAGAACGTCGGGCTATCCATAGACGTGGTGTTGTTCCATGGATCATCTTCAAATTCCGGGTCGCCAACATCGGGATCACGAAACTGCTCTTTTGAGCGCTCGCTGGCTTTGGCTATTTGTGTGATCAGTCCGACCTCACGGTGCTTTGATGCCCAAAAATTCAATAACAAGTCAGACGATTCATTGATAAACCATTTCAGCTTAAGCCGGCCGCCTAGATCTTCAATTTCGTTCTGCTCATTACGGGCGGTGTTGTACACATGGCTGTCGACATATCGAGACCGGAGCGCGATACGCGCTGCCAGTTTGTCTTCAATAATAGGTATCGAGACTGCGCCTTCAGCGCGCAGGTCGTTGTACTTGGCCTTGGCCACATTGATATAAGCGGTACTGTCGAAATCCGGGTCACGCGTCGTAATACTGAAAACGCCGGCAATGGTGTTTTTCCCGAACAGCGTACCCTGCGGGCCGCGCAGGACCTCCATCCTCGCCATATCGAAGGCGGTATCGTTAATATAGGTTGCGCGGCCGTAAAATACGTCATCGATGGAAAGTCCGACCGAAGGTTCAAGACCGCGGCCCAGCGGCGGCGTTCCGAATCCGCGAATGGTCAGAACAGGAGAGTGCCCCTGCGAGTTGTTGAATTTTACGTTCGGGGTGTACTGGACCAGTTCTCCGATATCGGATATCGCCTTGTCATTGATAAAATCACTTTCGAAACTGGCAACCGAGATGGGGACATCCTGCAGGTTCTGCGCCTTTTTTTGCGCGGTAACAATCACTTCTTCAATCACCCGACCCTGTCCGAGCGCCGCTGAAGCAGTCACAAAATTAACCAGCACCAGACCGGCAATAGAAATACGACGCAACATGATTGAAGCCTCTCCCGTTATTGTTATGCTGCACCACGATTTGAGGTGCAGTCAGATCAGCGTCGAATTCTGCGAGAAGCAAGGCGATGCTGCCACGACCCGTCACGTCTATATTAAGAATATCAATATAAGATTAATTATCAATTAGTTATGATGCATATATGAAGCTTTTTCGAGATGAATTTGCATTCCCTCGGTTCCTGAAGTTTTGGCGGGCAGTTCACGGCGTCAGTCAGGAAGAGCTGGCCTTTAAACTCGACTGCTCGCCGCGGCATGTCAGCCGCCTGGAAACCGCGCAATGCCGGCCCAGTGAAACCATACTCGAACAGATCGGCGAGGCACTGAATATGGGTAAGCGGGACCTCAATCACCTGCGCATATCTGCAGGCTTTGCGCCTGACGAAGAAGAAGTGGATTTCAACGAGCCGAAAATGAGCTGGTTGCGCACTTCGATGCTACGCACATTACGCGCACTGGACCC
>JBFJYC010000273.1:0-4239 GCA_041622815.1 Spongiibacteraceae bacterium
TATGCCGACTTCAGCGAGCGTCTTGAAGCCGCGCAACATGAAGAAACCGGGATGCGTGCGAACACACCGGTGGATACCGATATTAGCTGCCCGAAGTGCGAGCGGCATATGCAGGTGCGCACCGCCGGCACCGGCGTCTTTCTCGGTTGCTCCGGCTATAGTTTGCCACCGAAAGAGCGCTGCAAATCCACCATCAATCTGGTGCACGGTGATGAAGTCGCGCATGCCGATGATGACGAAGAGGCGGAAAGCCGCTTGCTGCGTAAGAAACACCGCTGCAAGATTTGTAACACCGCGATGGACAGTTATTTGATCGACGAAGGCCGTAAGCTCCACGTCTGTGGCAACAACCCCGATTGCAAAGGTTACGAAGTCGAGAAGGGCGCCTTTAAGATCAAAGGCTATGACGGTCCGGTGCTGGAATGCGACAAATGCGGTGCCGATATGCAGTTGAAAACCGGCCGTTTCGGGAAATATTTCGGTTGTACAGCCGAGGAATGTAAGAACACGCGCAAACTGTTACGCAACGGGCAGGCGGCACCGCCGAAAATGGATCCGGTACCGACACCGGAACTGCGCTGCGTCAACGTCGATGATCATTACGTATTACGCGATGGCGCCGCCGGGCTTTTTCTCGCCGCGAGTGGTTTCCCCCGCAATCGTGAGACCCGCGCGCCGTTGTTACTGGAAATTCTGCCGCATAAAGACGAAATCGATCCCAAGTACACATTTTTGTTTTCGGCACCGCCGGTAGATCCGGCCGGACGACCGGCGGTTATCCGCTACAGCCGCAAGACTGCCGAGCAGTACGTATTATCGGAGGATGACGGGAAACCGACAGGCTGGAGCGCCTGGTACGAAAACGGCAAATGGGTGGAGCGCAATAAAGAAACCGCGCCGCGCAAGAAAAAAGTCGTCGCCAAGAAAAAGCCGGCCAAAAAGAAAGCCGCGGCTAAAAAGAAGAAAGCTGCAGCCAAAAAGACCCCGAAAAAAGCGCCGGCGAAAGCAGGCTGACCGCGGGCGATGACAGCCAATTTTCGCGGCATCTGTAACCAGCGCCGCCATTGGGCACAGCAATGCATTGATCGCTTGCACGATAACGATGCCGGGCCTGATGAACTCAATCAGAACCTGCTCCGCGACAGCGCGATGCTGCAATTACAAATTGCGTATGTGGCACATCTGGGTGATTTGATGGTGCTGAAAAGCGCCGCATGGCAAGGGCAGCGCCGCGCGGTGGATATTCTTTACGATATGCCCGAAGTTCAGGAGTTGCAGGCTCTCGAACGGGATGCAGCGTGGCTGGCGACATTGCTGTCCTTCGGTGCCGCCGACATTGTAGAGGCGAGCGCACGCAACGCCGATCCGGCGCTGTTAGCGAGCACTGCGTTTAATTATAAATCCATAGATAACAATACGATAAAAGATATATCCGTGAAGTTAGATGAACTGATCGCGCGTCAGCGTGAGCATCTTCTGGAGTATTAATCGCTTGTTGTAGGGGGCATTGCTACAATGCTGCTTTGCGCGCGCGGCCGGCAGCACTGTCGGCAGCATTCATACCCACAGAGCCAAGGGACTATTTTGTTTTCCTATCTAGAACTGATCGAACTCGCCAACGGCGATATTGTTCTGCAGCCCTCAGCCGATGAGCCGGGTGAGGTGAAGCCGCTGGTGACTATCAAATTCTCTGATGAGTCCCGCGCTATGATTCCCGGCTCCGCACTGGAAGTGGCACGCGCCATGATTCAGGCCGGTATGCAGGCGGTGGAAAGCATGAACGACCAGCCGGAATTCGAGCTGGTCGAAGACGAGTACAAAACCCTGCACTGAGCCGCTGCTGCGTGGACTGCCTCTGTTAGGCAATCTGAATTAAAAGGCACTCGCAGTCGCCTTGTTCGGCGGCGTGCTCGAGCTGCGCTTTCGCTTCTGCATCGGGCAATACATCACACATCAATACAACCGTATGACTCTGGCCGGACAGCAGGGCACGGCAGGCCAGTGCGGTGATATTTTCGTTCCCGGGCGCGACAATTTGCAGCACCCGATTGCGGTCACCGCCACTGCCATTGCGCAGCATCGGTTTAACTGCCTGCTTACCGATACAGGTCAGCCAGCGCGGATCACTGCTGGTGCTCAGGTCATCCAGCAGCAGGGGCATAGAATGGCGCAGTGCCCGGCCAAACCGGCCGATAGCAAGCTCAGACAGGCGCGGGCAGTTCATCTGAGCTGTCTCTTCGAATCCCGGTAATGGCTGTATATTGAGTGCTGTCATTTTAGTGTCTCCGCAGAATGCCGACGCTGATACCTTCGATTGCAAACTCCGAATCGCGCAGGTCAACTTCGATGGGTTGGTAATCAGCGTTTTCCGGCAGCAGGTTAATCAGGTATTTGCTGCGGGTGCGCTGTAATCGTTTGACAGTGACTTCCTCGTCGATACGGGCGACCACAATTGCACCGTTTTCCGCATCTTTGCAGCGGTGTACCGCCAGCAGATCATCATCGAATATCCCGACGTCGATCATGCTGTCACCGCGAACGCGCAGGAAGTAGTCTGCCCGTGGGTGGAAAGTCGATGGCGGCATATCGCAGTAGTCTTCGATATGTTCGGTCGCCAGAATCGGGCTGCCGGCAGCAACGCGGCCGACAATCGGAATGCCGACATGCTCGGCCTCCGGGAGGCGAATGCCGCGGGAGGCACCGGCAATAATTTCTATGGCGCCCTTGCGGGCGAGCGCTTTCAGGTGCTCTTCGGCGGCGTTGGCTGATTTGAAGCCCAGCGCGTTGGCGATATCAGCGCGGGTCGGCGGATAGCCGGTATCCTCGATATGGTCTTTGATCAGGTTGAGCACCTGTCGCTGCCTGGCTGTGAGTTCGTCCATTTCTGCACCTGTTGATATATACAGTTCATGTGATTATATACAGTAATGGTTGCTTTGCAACAAGGTTTTTTGCGGGCAAAAAAAAGCCACCGTACCGGTGGCTTGTATCTACAGATGCCGCTGATCGCGGAAGGGCTAGTCGTCCCAGAGACCGTGGATGATTTCCGGTTCAATCCGGCCCAAAGGGTTATTCCATTCGTCAAAGTTGCCGCGGTGTTCGTCGGGGTAGTATTCGTCGTCGTCCATTTCAAAAGGTGAGCGCCAGTCTTCGGGCTCTTCGATATTGATCAGTTGTAGTTGCTTCCAGCTATCGAAGTCATACTCGGCCAGTTCGCCGTCGATCAGCTGTGTTTCTATGGTGAGGTCTTTGACGTCGAGTGCGACGACTTCAAAAATGCTGCCGAGGTTAACCTCTTTGTACCAGTTCCCGACCAGGGGTTGAATCATTGTCATTTTCGACTCCTTTTGCGCTGACACTGCCTTGGATATCGTATGCGCTTAAAGCTATCACCAAAGCGCGGACTGTCCAGAACAATCTTCTAGCTAGGTTTTAGTACCTAATCTGAGTTTAGCGCTGTGACAGACGTCTGATTGCTGTGAAAATACAAAGACTTGAAACGTAATTCTTGCAATTTGTTGCATGATTTAATCGTATTTTTTATTACCAAAAGTAATCAGTAGAAAGTTTTTGGCTATAAAATGGTCTCAGCAAATGGCGGCGAATACGGCTTGCAATGCCACTTCACAGCGAAAAGGACAATGATGGAAAATCTTCGGAACATATTTGAGTCAGAAACCTACCCTTGGCTGTGGGAAGTCTTTATTACCATCCTGATTACGCTGTTGGTGGCGTTGCTGCTGCGTATCGTTCTGACACGGCTGGAAGTGCAGCTGGAGAAAACAGAAAACATGTGGGACGACGCGCTGCTCCGTGCGGTAAACCAGCCCGCGGTGTTATTGGTCTGGTTATTCGGCGCGAGCCTAGTGTTGGATATCATCGGCCGCAGTTCTGACGCCGCAATTTTCGATATGGCCGGCGTCGCGCGGCAGGCATTGTCGGCGGCATTGATTACCTGGTTTGTGGTGCGGGTCGCGCGCGAAATAGAAGGCCGGCTGGTAGAAGACCGCGAGCGCTATGATGAGGTTGATGTCACCACGGTAACGGCTATCGGCAAGCTGGTCAGAATCGCCGTGGTGCTCACCGGTTCACTAATGGTGATGCAAAGCCTCGGCTACAGTATTTCCGGTGTGCTCGCTTTCGGTGGTATCGGCGGCATAGCAGTTGGTTTCGCGGCCAAAGATCTGCTGGCCAATTTCTTTGGCGGATTGATGATCTACCTCGATCGCCCGTTTGCAA
>JBFJYC010000274.1:0-4220 GCA_041622815.1 Spongiibacteraceae bacterium
ATTTAGCTGATGGCTCTCTGGCTTAGCCCCGTTCTACTTCTAATTGTATTACACGCCTACCGCGAATATTGGTACCGTCGCGATCTGCCGCAGATCCATCGCGGTGAATTTTCCGGCGAGCTGATGAAAGTCGGTAGCACGTTTATCAGCAGACGACCGGCAAAAAATGGCAGCACCCGCAGCATTGTCTGCTTCCCCGGTTTTCTCGAGGATATGCGCTATTTCCAAGCGCTGTATGCAGAAAGCGATGCCGAATTGATCCTGGTCAACAACGCCAACTATCACTGCCCCTTTCCTGAGAAAGATGTGATTGAGCTCGTCTGGCCTGAAAATCCTTTCCCGCAAGGCAGCATTGAACACGATGCATTCTATCTGGGCCTGGTCTTGGAACGGCTTCCGACTGGTCAGGAGGTTTGCGTGCACGGTCATTCCCGCGGTGGCGCGGTGGTGTTGGACACCGGTCGTCAGTACCCCGCCCTGATGCACTCAACCGAGAGACAGGTACGCGCCCTACTGGAGGCGCCGGTGCTGCCACAGGCGCGCTCGGCAGGCACCACCTCGAAGCCGGTACAGCATCGGATCAATTGTTATTTTTTGCCGATCGTCTTTGGTTTGTCGCGCAACATCAGCAAAGAACGCCTGCTCAAGATGCCGATGATGCGCCCCACCACTGCCCTCAAAACCCGGCTTTGTCTTTCCATTTTCAGCGTCGCCCGCAGCTATGCCACCTGTGTGGCCAACGTGAAGTCACTGCGTGATTGGCAGCGTGAAACGGGGTATGAGGTATATCGCAACTTCCCCGCTCTCACTATTGTGGTGGGCGCGCGCGATAGCTCATTGGATAAGCGCAGCATGGTCGCCAGTGCCGAGCAGGGGCAAAATCTGAATAGCGGGCTTTCAATTCTGAAGACCGAAGACACCAACCACTTCATCAGTCTGGAGCAGCCTGAAACAATCCGGGCGCTTCATTCATAAATCAATTGCCCGCATCGGGAACAAGCCGGCCATTCACCGGGAGGATTAAACTTTGGAACAGTCATCAAAACGTCTTGAAACGTTCTACCTCGTGCTGGCTATTGCCGGCACTCTGGGCCCGCCGATACTGGGCGCGCCCTATCTTTTAGAACATGGCTACAACCCGGCTCACCTCATGCCCACTATCTTCAGCAGCCCGGTTGCCGCTATGGTTGGTATCAATGTGATTATCGGCTGCATCACGTTGGCCGTGTTGATGCATGTTGAAGGCAAAGCGCTCGGAATAAAAACCTGGCTACCGACCATAGCGATCATCATCGTCGGTATTTCCAGCGGATTACCTCTGTATCTGTACCTCAGGGAAAAGGCGATTTCACACGCCGCAGTCAGTAATCCTCTCTAAAAGCACTGGGTGTCTTTTTGTTCCAGCGCACAAACGCACGGCGAAAGTTGGCTGTGTCGGTATAGTCCAGAAGATGTGCTATATCGGCAACGGTCAGTTCCGTATTAGACAAATTCAGCAGTCAGCTTAGGAGTTAATGCATATGTTTAAGAAAATTTTGATCGGTTCGGGCGCGATTTTGGCGCTGCTGGTTCTGGCCCTGCCCACCATCGTCCACAGCCTGGGTATACATCCCGTTTACGAAGATGCCCGTGACTACAGCTTACCCGGCAAGCGGGCCCTGTTGATTACGACCAGTCATGGTGTGCTGAACGCACCGGGAGAAACTACCGGCGATCCCACCGGCGTGATGGCCTCGGAATTTACCATTGCCTACTACCAATTCCTCGACGCAGGCATGGAAGTAGATATTTCCAGTATCAAGGGCGGGCAGATACCCATTGATCCCCAAACCCTGGGCCGTGTTATCAGGTCACCCGAAGACGAGCGCTTCATGGAGGATCCCGCGGCGCAAGCCAAGGCGAACAATTCCCTGAAAATCGATGACCTCGACTTTACCGGTTACGACGTGGTGTGGATCGCCGGCGGCTGGGGTGCGGCATACGATCTTGGTTATTCCGAAGTCCTCGGGCAGAAGGTCAGCGCGGGCTACTACTCAGACAAAGAAACCGTGTTCGGCTCTGTCTGCCACGGTGCCCTGGGCCTAATTCGGGCGCGGGATCGCGATGGCAACCTGCTTATCGCCGGGCGCAAGGTTACCGGTGTCAGCGACAAGCAGATCAAGGAACTGGGCATAGAAGTAACCCCCATGCACCCGGAAACCGAGCTACGTAAAGCCGGCGGTATCTATTCCAAGCAGGAGAGATTCATGGATTTTTTCGCCACCAGCACGGTGGTAGACGACGAGAAGCGCTTCGTTACCGGACAGAACCAGAACTCCAGCTTTGAAACCGCTCAGAAGATCATGGCCATTCTGGATCAGCGGAAATAGCTGAACAGCGCGCCGTGACAGAACTGTTGCTAATAAAACCAATATAAAACCGGAGTACAGCATGCATCACTATCACAAGGGCTGGGCTATTCCCGCCCTACTCTCTACTGCCCTGGCGCTGCCAAGCTACGCTCAAGAGCGTCGGGTTTTGGAAGAAGTCATTGTGACCGCGCAGAAGCGTGCTCAATCTCTGCAGGATATTCCCATGTCGGTATCCGCCATAGGTGGCGACATGGCCGCTGAAGCCGCGATTGTCGATACCACCGACCTCGTTCAGTACACGCCTAACGTTAAATTTACCGCTTCTAACCCGGCGTATAGCTCAACCAGTATCCGCGGTTTTGGCACCCCGCCGCTGGCCCGCAATCTGGAACCTTCTGTGGGCCTGGTCATTGACGGTGTGAGTTACGGCCGCTCCACTTTTACCAACGATGGCGTATTTGATCTGGAGCGCTTGGAGGTACTGCGCGGTCCGCAAGGCACACTTTTCGGAAAAAACACCATAGCCGGCGTATTGAACTTCACCACAGCCGCGCCGACTTTCGATCTCACGGGGTATGTGAATGTCGCTAAGGAAAGCCGGAACGGCCGGCGCTATGAAGCCGCCGTGGGCTTTCCGATTATTGATGAGGTGTTGGCCGGGCGCATCAGTTGGCGCAAGCGCGACCAGTCTCTGGACATTTTCAACACCACCCGCAATAACGAAGAAGAGGGTTTTAAGGATGAATCACTACGGATCAAACTCGACTGGTTTCCCCACGAAGACGTCGACGTAAAGTTAGTTGCATTTAAGTCTGAGTTTGAGAGCGTCGGCAATGGCATGCAGTACAGCCAGATTACCCCTACCGGCTTCGCGGTATACCGGCAAGCAGACCCGCAAACCGAAGATGATGAATTTAACGACACCCGTGCGGCAAACTCACCTACCTTTACCACCCGTTTTAGCGATTCCATAGCGCTAAGCATGGGCATTGATAGCGGTGACTTTCTCTTTTTCCGCAATGGCATGCTGAATGCCATCGCCAGTTGGGCGCAGATTGATACCCCCTTTTTGGTGGACTCGGATTTCGGGCCTGGCAATGCCACGTTTCTTGAAACTGATGGCCCTGAACGCTACAAGCAGGAGCAGTTTGAATTGCGGTACACGGCTGACACTCAGCCGCTATTTGGCTGGGGTGAATCGGTGGACTGGGTGCTGGGCCTGTATGCGGGGAAATCCGAGGCCAACACCACACAATTCGCGCACCAGAATCTGTCCGGCATTGCCGCCGGCGCTCAGCTCATTGCAGAGAGTCGCGGTGCGCAAAACCCGGTGACCGAGGCTGCAATCATTGCCGCAGGCCTGAACGCATTGGCCGCAACGCTACCCGACAATGGTATGGACAATGTCGCCATAAACTATGTGCGTGTCTTTGCCGAAACCTACGCCTTGTTTGCTCAGGCCGATTGGCACCTGTCTGATTCACTGACTACCAGTATCGGCCTGCGCCTCGGTAAGGAGATGAAAGACGGGGAAAATGGCAGTTCCGCCAACACGCCCATCCCCGGTGTGATTGCCGGGCAGGAAAATTTTGACAACGCGGGCAGCCAGAAAGAGTACGAGGTATCACCTAAATTCGCTGTGAGTTGGTCCCCCAACGATGCAATCACCGTTTTCGGCAATATCGCCAAAGGCTTTAAAAGCGGTGGTTTTTCCGGCCCTCTGCTTGCGCCGGTGAATGTGGAATATGAAGCAGAAGAGGCCCTGTCCACCGAGTTCGGCATCAAGAGTCGCTTGTTTGATCAAACGCTGGAATTGAATGCGACTGTGTACAACGTGGATTTCGATAATTTCCAGCTCAACCTGTTTGA
>JBFJYC010000275.1:0-4181 GCA_041622815.1 Spongiibacteraceae bacterium
ATGCCCGCCGCCTGCAAATTCAGGAACACCTGACCACGCAAATTGCCGACACGATTCAGGAGGTGACTAATGCTGCCGGCGTCGGTGTGATGATTGAAGCCAAACACATGTGCATGATGATGCGCGGCGTACAAAAGCAAAACTCGGTGATGCGCACATCTGCGATGCTTGGTGAGTTCGAAAACAATCAGGCAACACGCAACGAATTTCTCACGCTGCTGAACCGATAAACCCTGCGATTCGCTCCGCAATTTCCACGGCCTCGGCTTCCATATGCTGATGATGCGAACCACCGACGATCACCTGTCGTATATTCGGGTTGCGCGCTTCGAAATCAAGTGACGGCGCCCACTTCGGATAGCCTTCCGGCGCCAGAATCAAAAGCACCGGCATGATCAGTGCATCCAACACCGCATCGCATTCCGCCGCCGTGAGCTTGACCGCCGAGGCAAAAGTCAGGCGCCGGTCGCTACTCCAGCGATACACCCTGCCGTCATAATCAAGACCGCGCTCTAACAATTTTCGCGCACTGGCGTCGCAGGTCGGTACCGATCTGGCACGCGCAGCAATCGCATCTTCGACCGATTGAAACTCCCGCAGCGGCTTGCGATCCGCTCGCAGATAGTCCTGCAGAAACCGGCCCAGCTGCCGGGGCATTTTCGCCGCCTCATTCGGGGGCGGTAAAAATCCGTCTAGGCACACCAGCTGCGCAACACGATCCGGCATCGCCGCCGCGAGCAGGGTACAGATCATCGCGCCGCGGGAATGACCGATTAAAATAAAGCGATCCCAACCACAGGCGTCCGCAACCGCGAGTATCTGCAGATGGTCATCCCAGATATTGTAGGAACCCTGCTGGTGCTTATGATCGCTGCGCCCGTGGCCCGGCAAATCCAGCGCCAGAATTTCGAACCCGGTAAGTCTGCCCGCCAGCGCGTCAAACGACACCGCATTGTCGAGCCAGCCGTGCACCGCGATCACCGGCAGCTGTCCGCCCGCGGCGCCTTTGCGCCAATGGCGTGCAGCCAATGTCATACCAAAAGCTTCGATGCGGCGCTCTTCAACTGCGTCGCTCATATTAATTCGCTGACCTGCGCGGCGGTTTTCTGCCAGACGATATCCGCGCCGCCCGCCATAAATCCGTCGGCGGACAACAATGTCATCGTTGCCGTATCTATTGTTGAGTGATGCCGGGTATCGCTGTGTACTAACCAGCCCAACAGGCGCCCCACCAGCGGTTGGTGACTGACGATTAACACGCGCTGTTGCGTCAGACCGTTCAGAAAATCACATACTTGCTCCACTGCGTGACCCGGCGTGAGTACCGGTTCGATATGCATATCAACTGCGGTAAAGGATTGCTGTACAGCGGCCAGCGTCTGCCGTGCCCGGATAAAAGGACTGCTGAGCAACAGGTCCGGCTGCCAATGAATACTGTCCAGATAAATACCGGCGTTACGCGCGCAAAGTTCCCCGCGGGGCGTCAGCTCACGCTCCGGGTCTGACGGAGCATCCCAGCTCGCTTCACCATGGCGCATGACAATCAGCTCGCTCATAGCAATTTGTGCTCAACGTCCCGGGTTTGTGCGGCACTCATCATGGTATCGACGACTTCTGCAATAGATGCCCGCTCATAGATATGTGCATATAGCGCATTCACCAGCGGCATATAAACCCCGAGCCGGTCCGCTTCTGCTTTCACCAATTTTATGGTGTTGACGCCCTCGGCGACCTGACCTAATTCACCTACTACCTCATCGAGATCACGCCCCTCACCGAGCGCGAAGCCGACACGGTAGTTGCGACTCAAAGGTGAGGTACAGGTCACCACCAGATCACCGACGCCCGACAGTCCCATAAAGGTCATCGGGTCAGCGCCCTTCTCCATCGCAAAGCGACTCATCTCTGCGAGTGCCCGGGTCAGCAGAAAACCCATCGTATTATTACCGGCACCCAACGCGGCAGCCATGCCGGTCATAATCGCATAACAATTTTTAAGCGCTCCGGCGAGCTCAAGACCGAACACATCATCACCGGCGTAAACCCGGAAATAGCTGCACTTCAACAACTCCTGGACACGCTCACAGACTGCCGGGGTGTCGCTGGCGATCACACTGGCAGTGATCTGGCGCTCGGCAAGTTCGCGTGCCAGGTTGGGGCCGCTGAGCACACCGATTAATGCGGTCGGCAGCTCCTCGCGCAGTACCTGACTCATCAGCTTAAAGCCGTCGTCTTCAATACCCTTGGTGGTACTGATCACCATACAACCGTCGGGGAGATGGCTACGCAACTGTTGCGCGACATGGCGCGATGACTTGCTGGGCACCGCGACAAAAAGCAGATCACAGCCATCGACAGCTGTCGCTATATCTTCAAACGCGCGCAGCGCGGGATTTAAATCAATATCGGGCAGGTAGGAAGAGTTGCGGTGTTCGCGGTTTATTTCATCGCAGCGCGACTTATCACGCACCCAGAGTCGGACGTCATGTTCGTTGTCTGCAACGATATTGGCGAGTGCGGTTCCGAAACTGCCACCGCCGAGCACCGCTACCCGATATTGCTTTGCCATTAGAGTTTCGCCGCTGCACACACGCGGTGCAGTGTATCACAGCGGCAGTGCACTCAAATCAGCTGCTGAGTTCCAGCAACAGCTTATTGAGGCGGCGCACATAGTCTGCCGGATCATCCAGCTGCCCGCCTTCGGCAAGATTCGCCTGATTGAAAATGATATGCGCAAGATCGGCAAAGCGCTCTTCGTCAGACTCACCGTCCATCTTAATCACCAGCGGGTGCTCCGGATTTAACTCCAGAATCGGTTTGCTATCCGGGACTTTCTGACCCGCTGCCTCCATCATGCGACGCATCTGCGCGCCCATATCCTGTTCGCCAACCACCAGACACGCCGGCGAATCGGTTAAACGGTTGGTCACCCGCACCGCCTCAAGCTCGCTGTCCAGTGCCGCCTTAACCCGCTCCAACAAATCTTTGTGCTGCTCAGACAGCGTTTCTTTCGCCTTCTTTTCAGCCTCGTCTTCAAGCCCGCCGAGATCGAGTTCGCCGCGCCCCACGTCCTGGAACTGCTTACCGTCAAACTCCATCATATGCCCCATCAACCAGTCGTCGACACGGTCGTGGAGCAACAGAACTTCGATATCTTTCTTGCGGAATACTTCCAGATGCGGGCTGCTTTTCGCGGTATTAAAGTTTTCGGCGGCGATATAGTAGATCTTTTCCTGACCTTCCTTCATCCGCGACACATAGTCTTCCAGCGACTGATTCTGTTCGGCAGTATCTGTGTGGGTAGAGCTAAAGCGGAACAGCTTGGCAATCTTTTCACGGTTGCTGTAATCCTCGGCCGGCCCCTCTTTGAGGACATTGCCGAATTCTTTCCAGAAAGTGGCGTAGGTTTCCGGCTCGTCCTTTGCTAGTTTCGCGAGCATGTCCAATACCCGCTTGGTCAGCGCTGACTTCATTGAATCAACTGCCGGGTCCTGCTGCAGTATTTCGCGGGAAACGTTCAATGACAGATCGCTGGAGTCGACCACACCCTTGATAAAGCGCAGATAGAGCGGCAGGAACTGCTCGGCGTCATCCATAATAAAGGTGCGCTGCACATATAATTTCAGCCCGCGAACCGCATCGCGGTTCCACAGATCAAACGGCGCACGCTTGGGCAGATACAGCAAGCTGTTGTACTCGAGCTTGCCCTCTACTTTGTTATGACTCCATTTCAGCGGCTCTTCAAAGTCGTGAGAAATATGCTTGTAGAATGCTTTATATTCATCATCACTAACTTCGCTGCGTGACCGGGTCCACAACGCAGTGGCATCATTTACCGCTTCAAATTCTACCTGCTGTTCAGCTTCCGGCTTTTTCTCATTACCCTCATCGTCGTACTCGGGAATCGCGTGCTTGACCATCTGCACCGGAATCGCGATGTGATCTGAATACTTCTTAATGATCGAGCGCACACGAAAATCATCTGCAAACTCGTCGGCATCATCACGCAGGTGCAAAATTACACTGGTACCGCGCTCCTGACGCTCAATCGCTTCCAGCGAATAATCGGCCTCACCCGTGCTTTCCCAATGCACCCCGGCATCGGCGCGCAATCCGGCGCGGCGGGTCAGCACCTCGACTTTATGGGCAACAATAAACGCTGAGTAGAAACCGACACCGAA
>JBFJYC010000276.1:0-4144 GCA_041622815.1 Spongiibacteraceae bacterium
CGCGCGCGCGCTGGCGGAGCATCCCGGTTTTTATCAGGTCGGTGTCGCAGTGTCCGGCAGCCATGATGCGGAACTGGTATTTGCAAATAAAGCCGGTGATGCCGCAGGCGCGCTTGAGGATGAGGCGGGCGCCGTGCAGGGGCGTATGTTTCTTGCCCACGGCGAGCTCGATGACACCGTCCATGTATCGCATACTTTGCGGCTGGTGGATGCGCTGATCAAAGCGGACAAGAAATTCGACATGCTGATCGTGCCTAACGTCGGCCATAATCTGATCGAGTTGCCGTGGCTGCAAAAGCGCACCTGGGAATACTTCTGGCGTTATCTGGGCGGGCCGCGTCTGCTCGGAGAAACAGTGAAAATTTCAGCCGATCAGCAGGCACCGTCCTACCATCTGGAAACTGAAATCACGCCGTCAAAGGCGCGTGAAGAAGATATTACGGTACCGGATACTGTAGACGACACCATCGACAAGCTGCGGCAGGCCGAGGAAGACTTCGAGTAGTACTCAGGCCTCGGCCTCGCACTCCGACTCGGCGCTGAGCATGGCATCGTTAGAACCGGTTTCATTAGCGCCGCCGAACTCTTCCTGACAGCTGTTGTTGCTGCCGGTGTCGTTGCCGCCGCCGGAGGCGACAGTGGTCGTTGAGCCGCTGCTAGAGCTGGTCCCGCCGTTATCGCTGCTGCCGGAACCGGTGCTCGCGGCAACCGGCTGCTCCCATTCCAGTGTGGTCTCTTCAAATTCGTCTGCATCGTAATCAGCACTGTCGCTGCTATTCGCTGCGGTACTGTTAGCGCCGCCGTAGCCGCTAGTCCAGTTACTATCGCCAAAGGAATTGCTGTCGTCGTTGACGTTACTCATCGTCAGCGTTGAGTACTCGATGCTGCCACAGCCCTCGGGTATGGCCTCGGCGGCGCTGCGGCAGGCCTTCGGCAGCAGCGATCCCGGGATACCGGCGCTGGCGCCCTGACTGCAGTCCCAGCGACCATTGCCCTGATACTGCAGACGAACTGTTTTGCCCTGCAGCGACGGGCTGACGCTGGTGCTGCCCATGCGAACTTCAATGCCGCCCCGGTCCGGGCAGTTCTGATAGCGATACACCGCAACCGCATCTACCGAGCCGCCCTGACTGAACGGTGCGCTCAGCGTATCGGGTATGCGGCCGGTGGTGGCGACAGAAGCGGTAATAGAAGTTTTGGCCGCACTCATTCCGCTCACCACTTCAACGACCTCGCTGCGCGCAACATAGTCCTGATACGCAGGGATGGCGATCGCGCTGAGGGTGCCGACGATGCCGGTTGCCAGCAAGGTCTCAATCAGCGTGAAGCCGCGGCTGCGGTTGCGACTGAATTTGTGTGTGTGCGTGTTCATGAGGTCAAAGATAGGCAGTCGCCGCCGGCATCGATGTACGTGGTCCCCGCAAATGCGGACCCGGTCCGGTTATTGTTGAAAAGCGTGCGAACCGGGTCACGTTTTAGGCAGTAATTCTGCTCAAGTAAGCGGCACCGCGGTCGATTACGGCACCGCTAAAACACCCTGTAGCGCCGCTGTACGTGGCGCTGGCGCGAGGCGATGACCTGTTTTCGCTGCGCGCTGGTCAGCCGCGGCATGTCGGCGGGGAAATGCTCGCTGATCTGGTCGAAACGAATCTTTTTCGCGGTGATCACCGGCCACTCGCTTTCCGGCGGTAATTGCGAGTAGGCCCAGCGGTGGGACAGGAAGCCCCGCGGCAGGCCGGTGGTGTCGATCCAGTTCTGCACACCGGGGTCGCGGTGCGCCACCACCCAGCGTTGTATGCCGTCTTCGCCCATATACATCTGCAGCAGGTTGAGGCTGCTCTGATGATTGGCGTAGTCCGGCGATTCACCCCAGAGGTTGCCCAGATGAAAGCTGACGTAATTCGGCGTGCCGGTAAAAGTCGCTTCGATATACAGCGCTTCATCATCGGCCAGATCGTAGATACCGCCGGCATAAATATTCGAGCCCATGCCGCCGCCGGTTGCCGAGGATGCGGCATTCGGTTTGTTGTAGCCGTTGACCGGAAAGAAATAGCGACCATCCTCCGGCTTGCCGTGGCTGCCGTGCACATTCAGCACCTTGTCGTAAAAGTTCAGCCAGAAGTGCATTTGTCCGCGGACAATGCTGCCCATGCGACGCAGATTATCCGCCGCTTTCTCCGGGGTCAGTGCCGGCGGCTGATGCCCGCCGCCGTCGAGCGGCATAATCGTCAGCGGAATCGCCGTCTCATTGTCCCAGTCGTAAAACAGCTGCCGGCCGCTGACATAGTCGGCGAAACGATCGCCGCCATCGGGGGCGTTTTTGGCTGGAGGTTTTCGGGTGCAGATAAAGTTGCCCTGATAATCCGCCGGTTTGTCCGGCCCGAGTAGTATTTCCAGCTTGCCATCACTGCCGACCTCAATGGTGGAGGAATCCATGCTGCCGAAGCCGGTACGAAAGCCCGGTACTAACTCCGTGAGTTGGCCGGTGTCGCCGGCCAGCGGTGCGGTACTGGTTTCGAAGATCAGGTAATGCGGTGCTAATTCAGCTCCCGGCAGACGCGGCTCGCCGCGCCAGTGACGGTGATCACCGACCGTGCCGGTGACCCGGTAATACTGGCTGCCGTCGATGCGGGCATAAAAGTAGATGGCGTCCGAGTTTTCGATGGTGGATTTATTGAATATCGACAGCGCGTTGCGAAATGCCGGGAAATCCGGATCTTCGTGAAAAGCGCGCTCAACGCCGTGGTGCACAAAGCCGGCGAGATAGCGGTAGCCTTCGGCCAGCACTCTGGGGGTCGCCTGCGGTGGAAACCGCTCCGGGTTGTCGATAGCGTCGCGGGCGCACTCCAGTTCGCCGATCAGATCGTCCCAGGCGGCGCGTAATTCCTGCTTTGCGGCAGTGGTTTGTTCATCGTTTGCTGGTGTTGTGGTCACTGTTGCGGCGTCCTTTCTTGGTTATGCTGTGTGCACGGCAGGCGATTCGTTTCAGCAGCGGAAATACAGACTATGGAATTTGTCATGAGTTTCGATATGCGCGCACCCTCATTTGGGGCCGCAAAACGTGACCTTTATGCCGCGGCGCTGGATATGTGCGCCTATGCCGACGAGCTGGGCTTTAACTGCATTGGGTTGGGTGAGCATCACGCCGCCGAGGACGGTTATCTGCCTTCGCCACTGCCGATGTGCGCGGCGATCGCGGCGCGCACCCGGCAGATTACGATTCGCGCCAATGTGCTGCTGGCGCCGTTATACGAGCCGGTTAAACTGGCCGAAGATCTGGCGGTGACGCAGCTGATCAGCGACGGCCGGCTGCAGGTTGTGATCGGCGCCGGCTACCGGCCCTACGAATTTCAGATGTTCGGTAAGCGCCGCGAAGACCGCAAAGCCGCTTATCTGGAGGTGTTCGAGGTGCTGCGGCAGGCGTTTAGCGGTAGCGAGTTCGGGTATCGCGGCCGTCGCGTCACGGTCACACCGGTCCCTGATATACCGCCGCCGCTGCTGCTCGGCGGCGCGCACCCGGCGGTGGCGCGGCGTGCGGCCCATATTGCCGACGGCTTCTATCCGCCGGGCGGTGAAAACTGGGCGGCTTACCGGGAGGAGTGCCTGCTGCTGGGTAAGCCGGACCCCGGCGCCAGTGCCTACCCGCTAGGGCCGATCTATACCCATGTCAGCCATGACCCCGAAGCTGACTGGGCGGTGATCGCGCCGCATGTCGCGCACTGCGTCAATTCCTATGCGGAGTGGACGGTGGAAGCCTACGGCCGTGCCGCAGGTCCGTTTGCCGGTGGCGTCGATCCCGACGATCTGCGCAGCAGCGGTGCCTATCAGGTGCTGACCCCGGCACAATGTATCGAAATGATTCAGGGGCTGGGTCAGGAACGCACGTTCATTCTGACCCCGCTGTTGGGCGGGCTCGATCCGGCCTTTGCCTGGCGCGGCCTGCGCCTGTTCGGCGAGGCGGTATGGCCGGAAGTCAAAGCGATGGCGGGCAAGCGCTTATTCCCGGCTGGCGGAGAATGATCCGCAGCCCCGCCGGCGGCGTATTATCAGCACTATTGCTAATTCATCAGGAATGCCGGGTATGACTATTTTGCGTGAAGCTATTGTCGTTGAGCGAACAATCGGAGACGCCTACCGCTACGTC
>JBFJYC010000277.1:0-4142 GCA_041622815.1 Spongiibacteraceae bacterium
AGTTATTCGAGCGTCACGCGAAGTATGGGCACACCGAATACCGGTTGGAGCCCAACGTCAAAACCTCACCGGGTGGTTTGCGCGACCTGCAAACCATCGGCTGGGTAATGAAACGGCATTTTAACGCCGGCACTTTTCAGGAACTGCAGGACCGGGGTGTACTCCAACAAGAAGAACTCGACCAATTGCGCACCGGTCAGGAATATCTTTGGCGGGTGCGCTACGCCCTGCATATGCTCAACGGGCGCGAAGAAGACCGACTACTGTTCGATCACCAGCGGGCCCTGGCCGAGCTTTTCGGCTTTTACGACACCGATGCGAGCCTCGCGATTGAGCAGTTTATGCGCGAGTATTTTCGCTGTGTCATGGGTCTTGGTGAGCTGCGCGACGTCATTTTGCAGCATTTCGACGAAACCATTATGAAGGCCGCCGAGCCGGAATCGGTGGTCAAGCTCAACCGCCGCTTTCAAATCCGCAACGGCTCAATTGAAGTCACCAGCGACACCGTATTCGAAAAATCTCCGGGTGCGATCATGGAGTTATTCGTGCTGGCAGCCCAGAACGAAGATATAACCGATGTCCGCGCATCAACCATTCGCCTGATCCGCCGCAGCACGCACCTGATTGACGACAAGTTTCGTCGCAACCGGCGTAACCGCGCACATTTCATGGATCTGCTGCGCAGCAATAAGCGGGTCGCACTGTATCTGCGGCTAATGCGGCGCTTCGGGGTGCTCGGTGCCTACCTGCCGGAATTCGGCAGAATTATCGGGCAGATGCAACACGATCTGTTTCATATCTACACGGTCGATGCCCACACGCTCGAGCTGATCAAGAATTTACGCCGCTTTTTCTATGACGAATACCGCGAGCGCTATCCGGTCGCGAGCCGGGTTATCCGCCGGATCGAACAGCCGGAACTGCTGTACGTCGCCGGGCTCTACCACGACATCGCCAAAGGTCGTGGCGGCGACCACTCAAAACTCGGCGTCGTCGATGCGCGGGCATTCTGCAAGCGCCACGGCCTCAGCCGGGTCGAATCCAATCTGGTCTGCTGGATGGTGGAGCACCACTTGCTGATGTCCAGCATCTCCCAGCGACAGGATCTCTCCGACCCGGACGTAATTGCCGATTTTGCCGGGCTCGTCGGCGACCAGCGCCACCTCGACTACCTCTATGTACTGACGGTCGCCGACATTAACGCCACCAACCCGACGCTGTGGACCTCATGGCGGGCGTCGCTGATGCGTCAGCTTTATGCGGAAACAACCCGCGCCCTGAGCCGCGGCCTGGAAAATCCGGTAGACCGGAAAGAGCGCATCAAAGAAACCAAAAAGCTGGCGCGCGCGCAGCTGGTTGAGCAGGGCTTTGTCGATCCTGAAATCGACGAAATCTGGGACCTCAATTCAGAGGATTATTTCCTGCGCGAACGGGTTGAAGATATCGTTTGGCATTCCTGTGCGATTTCCGAGCACCGCGACCCTAACAAACCGCTGGTGCTCATCCGGCAAAACAGCAGCGCCGGCCAGGAGGCCGCCAGCGCAATTCTGGTGCACTTCCGCGATGAAAACTGGCTCTTTGCCGTACTCGCCTCTGCGATGGAACAATTGGACCTGAATATTCAGGACGCACATATTTATACGTCCGCCAAAGGCCACGCCTTGATCACCTTCCACGTCCTGAACTCAAATAACCAGCCCTTAGATCACGAATTTGATCGTGTCGAGCATCTCCGCAAAACGCTGATTGAGCATATTCAGGACCCGGACAATTACACCGCCCTGATCAGCCGCAGAACACCGCGCCAAATCCGTATGTTCTCGTACCCGACACGCACCCGTATGGCGACTGACATGAACAAAGGCTATACATGGCTGGAGGTGATCTCACCGGACCGGCCCGGACTGCTGGCCCGTATCGGCGGCATATTCTATGAATATGGTGTGGTACTTCAGAACGCCAAGATCAGCACACTCGGTGAACGCGTTGAGGATGTTTTCTTTATCACCGATCAGGATAACCGCCCGATTCAGGATTCGGATTTATGCGAAGCAATTGCCCGCACCATCCGTGAAGAACTGGACGAGCAAACCCCGACTCAGGAGCGGGTACTGGAAATATGAACCCCGGTATTGCTGCGCTCCACGACTATCCGTTCCAGCGGCTGTCCGCATTATTGGACGGGACACAGGCACCGGCATTAACGCCCGTGTCGCTAAATCTCGGTGAGCCGCAGCACCCGGCGCCGCCATTTGTTATTGACGCTCTCAGCGCCAACCTCGAAACCGGCCTCGGCCGTTACCCCGTCAGCCGTGGCATTCCGGAATTGCGCAATGCTATCGGCGATTGGCTGTGCACACGCTTCCGCCTCGGCAACATCAACCCCGACACGCAGATCCTTCCCGCCAACGGTACCCGCGAGGCACTGTTTGCGTTTGCGCAGTTGGTAATTGAAGCCGGCAGCGGCGCACATATACTGTTTCCGAACCCTTTCTATCAGGTCTACGAAGGCGCGGCACTGCTCGCCGGTGCAGAGCCCGGCTATATCCCATGCTCCGCCGACAGCGGCTTTAATCCGGATTTCGCCGCGGTCAGCGATGCCCAATGGCAGCGTTGCCGCTTGTTGTATCTGTGCTCTCCCGGCAATCCGACCGGCGCGGTACTGTCCATTGCAGAGCTGCAGAACCTTATCAGGCTCGCCGACAAGCACGATTTTATTATCGCCGGCGACGAGTGTTACTCGGAAATCTACCCGGTCGCTGCCGAGCCGCCACCGGGGCTGCTGGAAGCCGCCACAGCGATGGGACGTACCGGATTCGAGCGCTGTGTGGTTTTTCACAGCCTCTCGAAACGGTCCAATGTACCCGGATTACGTTCCGGGTTTGTCGCCGGCGATGCCAAGCTGATTGATGCCTTTGCCAGATACCGGAGCTATCACGGTTGTGCTATGCCACTGCAACACCAGCATGCCAGCATTGCCGCCTGGCGCGACGAAGCCCACGTGGCAGACAACCGCCGGCTTTATCAAAAAAAATACGACCTGTTTTTGGACATACTAAAGCCTGTTATCAATATTCAGCGCCCGCCCGCCAGCTTTTATCTATGGCCGGAAGTCGGTGGCGATGACCGCGAGTTCGCCCGCGCACTGTACGCAGAGCAAAATGTACTCGTGCTACCGGGCAGTTTTCTTTCGCGCGAAGTTGATGGCAGCAATCCCGGTGCGGGACGCGTTCGTATCGCGCTGGTGCCGACCCTCGAAGACTGTGAACTCGCCGCGCAAAGACTGCGCTGCTTTATTGAATCGCATGCTTAAAATAGAACGCGCGGCGTATATTCAACAACGTCTGCAAGAACTCTACCCGGCCCCGCCCGTACCTCTCGATCACACAGATCCCTATACCCTGCTGATCGCCGTACTGCTGTCAGCACAGTGCACTGATGAACGGGTCAATATGGTGACCCCGGCATTGTTCGCGATGGCGGACACCCCGCAGGCGATGTGCAACTACACTGTCGCGGAAATACAGCATGCCATTCGCAGCTGCGGTCTGGCGCCACAAAAGGCAAAGGCCATCAAGCAGCTCTCGCATATCCTGACGGAAGAGCATGACGGTGTGGTCCCCGCTGATATGGCCGCGCTCGAACGCCTGCCCGGTGTCGGCCACAAAACAGCCAGCGTCGTCATGGCGCAGGCCTTCGGCGTGCCGGCATTTCCGGTTGATACGCATATACACCGGCTGGCACAGCGCTGGGGGCTGACCAAGGGCAAAAACGTCAGCCAGACTGAAACCGATTTAAAGAAGCTTTTCCCCCGCGAATGCTGGAATGACCTGCACCTGCAAATTATCTACTACGGCCGCGAATATTGCAGCGCCCGCAGCTGCGATGGCACGGTGTGCGAAATCTGCACGACCTGTTACCCGCGCCGTAAAAACCCGGTAACAACGAACAAGGCATGATCCGATTTTGCTATCATGCCGCGCATCGACACACTGCAAAATGACGTTGCTTTCATCATGACAACGCTTTATGGCATCAAACAATGCGATACCGTGCGCGCCGCGAAAAAATGGCTCGACGCGGCCGGTATTGATTTCAAATTTCACGATGTCCGCGAGCACGGCATCGATAACGCCGATATC
>JBFJYC010000278.1:0-4044 GCA_041622815.1 Spongiibacteraceae bacterium
CGTGTCAGCAGTGTGGAAGCCACCGCCGCCTGTATCGCGCAGGGCGAAGCTTTCGGCGCTGAGCTGAATTGTATCGCTCACTGGGAGCCTGAAGCGGCATTGGTTGCCGCGGCACTCGCCGATGCGGTGCTGCAACGCGGTGACAGTATCGGGCCGCTGCATGGCGTGCCGTTGGCGCACAAAGACTTGTTTGCCCGTGGTGGACTGCCGGTCACAGCCGCGAGTCCGGCTTTTGAAGATTACCGGCCATCGGAGACGGCGGCTGTGTTGCGTCATTTCGACGCGGCCGGCGCGGTCACTCTCGGCGCGCTGCAATTGTCGGAGCTGGCGATGAGCCCTACCGGTTATAGCGAGTGGGTCGGCCATGGCATCAACCCCTGGAATCCGGATCATGTGCCGGGCGGGTCTTCTTTTGGTTCAGGTGCCGCGGTCGCCACACATATCTGCTTCGCTGCACTGGGCACGGATACCGCCGGGTCGGTGCGGCTGCCGGCGACGCTTTGCGGCTTGGCCGGGTTAAAGCCGACTAATGGCCGTATCGATAGCGCCGGTTGCCTGCCGCTGGCGCAAAGTCTTGATTCTATCGGGCCGCTGGCACGATCCGTGGAAGATTGCGCGTTGTTGCAGTATATCGCCGACGGTTCGGTAACCGATGCTGCATCGGCTGAGCAGAAATTGGCGGCGCTGCGCACGCCGTTGGACGGGTTGCGCATCGGTCTACCCGGAGAATACTTTTTTAATGGTCTCGACCCGGAAGTCGCGGCGCTTGTCGATGCCTGCATCGCCGAGTTCAGAGACCTGGGTGTGACTGTTGTCGACGTTGCCGTGCCGGATATGCACGCGATTAATCGCTGTGCGCAAACCGTATTTCTATATGAAGCACAGGCGCTGCACGGCGCGGGGCTAGCCGCGCATCCGGAGCGCTACGGCCAACAGGTGCGCGATCGCCTGCGGGCAGCAAAGGAGTGCACGGCGCAGGCATATCAGACAGCGATGGCGCAGCGCCAGGCATTGCAGCAGGCATTTATTGACACCGCGATGGCGGAGGTTGACCTGTTGCTGACGCCTGCCGTGCTAGCACCAACGCCGACGATTGCCGAGACAACCCGTGGTAAATTCGAGCAGGTCAGCCGGCATATCGATCGTATGCGGCATTGCGTGCGACCCTTTAACTTTTTAGGTTTGCCCTGTCTGTCGGTGCCGGGGGGCTTTACCGAAGGCATGTTGCCAAACGGCTTTCAGTTGGTCGGCAGAGCTGATGCTGACGAATTATTGCTGCGGGCCGGCTATGGGTATCAGCAGGTCACCGGCTGGCACAAAGCAGTACCGCCGTTGGCGCGTTAGCGCGGCGCCAGTCCGTCAGTGACAAACTTCATAAAGGCGTCATTGATTTCGGTGAGGGATTTCTTGCCCTCGGGGAAATACCATTTCATGGTCCAGCGGCTGGCGCCGAGAATAAACTGCATCGCCAGCTGCGGGTCACAGTCGGCGATGCTGCCGTCGGCGATGCCCTGTTCGATAAAACCGACAAACCGCTTCTCGCATTGCTCCAGGCGTGTGGTCAGCGCCGCGCGTGCCGCGGGATCTTTGATGACATCGATTTCGGTCAGCGGCGTCATCGCGATCGGGCCGGTCTCGGCGTCCAGCTGCAGGTAGTGCAGCAGTTTTTCTAGTCCGGTATCGCCGTTTTTTCCGGCTTCGTCGTAGCAACGCTCAGTCGCTTCAATCGAGCGCAGATAGCATTGGTAGAGCAGATCGTTTTTGTTTTTAACGTAGTGGTAGATCGCCGTCTTGGTGATATCGAGACGCGTGGCGATGTCGTCGAGGGAGGTCGCGCTATACCCTTTGTGGCTGAACAGAATCGCGGCCTCGGAAAGCAGCGCCTCCAGTTTTAAACGCAGGTGGGCTTCCTTGGCTTGCGTCCAGCTGTTTTTAGTCATCGCTTCCATACAGTTCTGTGTCAGGTATTCGCAGCCGCGGCGATGGCCGTGTCAATTTGCTCATCCAGCAGTGACAGCGGTATCGAGCCGTGGCGCAGGAGTTCATCGTGAAACTGCGGCAGTTTAAAATTGTCGCCTAACGCAGATTGCATGCGCGTCCGCGCTGCCAGCACCGTCATCATACCAATTTTGTACGAGCACACCTGTCCGGGGGTGGCAACAATGCGGTCGACGATCATCTCGGCGAACCCGCGGTCGGCAGCGGTGTTATCAATAAAGAATTCGATGGCCTGTTCGCGGCTCCAGCCAAGGTCGTGAATGCCGGTATCGAGTATCAGATTAGCGGTGGAGTACAGTTCGTTGCGCTTGCGGGAAATATTCCAGCAGGGGTCGGTATTGAACCCTTGGAGCCAAGGCAGGACTTCAGCGTATTTCGCCCAACCCTCGATATACGCGTCATGGACCAGCATCTTGCGAAATTCGGGTAAGCCGCCGTCGAGTTCCTGAGCAATAGTTAGCTGAACGTGATGGCCGGGGAAGGTTTCATGATATGTCAGCGTTGTCAGGCCGTGTTTGGATTGGCCTTTGAGTTGCGACAGATTCAGATAGAAAATGCCCGGGCGGCTGCCATCGATGCTGCCGGGCGTGTACAGGGAATGCCGGTTGCTCTCCTGGTGTTCCGGAATGGCCCTGATCACCACTTTCCCGCGCGGCTTTATGCCCATGGTTTTCAGAAACGGTCCGCGCACCTCGTCGATGATGGCTTCAGCACGCTGCAGCAGCGCTTCACGACTCTCGTCCGGCGGAATCTCAAACACTGGATCGGCTTCGAATTTGGCGAGCTGCGCGGCGAAACTATCACCCGCATAGCCCTGCTCATGTAATTCCGTCGTGATGGTCTGCTTCAGCTTGGCCAGCTCGGTCACGCCTAATTTATGTATTTCTGCGGCACTAAGGCTTGTGGTCGTCGTCGCCCGTAGCAGAAAACGATAGTAAGCGGGGCCGTTCGGCAGCCTGTATAAGCCTATGCGGGTTTCGGTGCCGGGATAGCTGCTTTCCAGATAGTGGAGCAATTCGCGGTAGGCCGGGTATACCGAGGTGGTTAATAATTGGGTTGCAGCTTCGCGTATGTCCGTGGCGGTGGCGGCATCACAACCGACCTCATCAATACCCTTATTCAGTCGTTGTAGCAGATTGCAATTCGGTGCATCGATCGCCAGCCAGTTTCGCGTTTCTGTGCAGACGCGGTCGAGTAAGCACTTGGGGACTAACTGGCCGCGCACTGCCCGTGCATCCAGTTCAGCTCGTAAGTCCGCGAGTAGCGGCGCGATGGCTTCCAGTCGCAACAGGTAGTCGCGCAGGCTGGTCTCATCGCTGAAGCTATGCCACTCGGTCAGGCAGGTGATGATTTCCGCCTGTACGCCGTTGAGGTGGTTCAGCAGCTGGTCGCATTCGATTGACGCGCCGGCATCGGTACCGCGCAGGCGGCCGAAATGGGCTGTTTTGAGAAAAATGCTGAATACCGAATGGCTGATGCGTTGTTGTTCGTCTAGGGTATCCGGCGAAAATTGTTCTAATGCTGCCAAAGTGCTTTGCATCAACTGCTGTCGTGCGGCGACGCCGGCGCTGGTGATATCGGAAAAGCGGTGCTGCGGAATCTGAACGCCTGCGATTTCGCGCACACCGAGTTCGCCGGCAACCTCGGGCGATAGTGCCAGCAATGCGGCAAAACTTTGGTCGCAGAAGCTGTTGAATTCCGGGTGCATATTAGTGCCTTTACTTGTGCAGTTGCCGGCCCTGACAGAGCGCCTGCGGCGATTATACGAGCTGAGAGACCACCTTATAGCGTTGTAATCCTGATAAAGCACTGCGATCGGTATTCTTTTCAGCCGTGCCGCCCTGTGGCGTGCGTATCGGGTTTGTCGCAGCGCTCTGCTGGGGTATCGTGATCACTGCACTTTTATCGGACTGCCCTAATGAGCGCCGGCAAGCTGCCTCTGCATAAAATATTCGCCTACGGATTTCCGGTATTTGCTGTCGGTCTGGTTTTGGCGCCGGTGTCGGCGTTCCTGCCGGGCTTGTATGCCAAGCATGCGCAGGTCAG
>JBFJYC010000279.1:0-4017 GCA_041622815.1 Spongiibacteraceae bacterium
AAATACAGCGAGTAGATCACGGCATAACCAACCAACGAGGCGATCGTGAGCACCGCGGTAATGACGTTGATTTGAGTTACCAGTATCGCCACTCCCGCGGCGCCCATCGCCGCCGCAAAAATGGCAGCGCCGGTATTGGTGATGCGGCCGGTCGCGAGCGGACGGTTATGGGTGCGGGCCATCTGCCGGTCGATACGCTGATCGACCAAATGGTTTACAGCGGCAGCGGAGCCGGCACACAGGCCGATACCAATATTACCGAAGACCAACACTTCCCAGGGCACGGCACCGGGCGTGGCCATAAACATGCCGATGACTGCGGTCAGCAACATCAGTAACACCACGTTAGGCTTACACAGCTCGTAGTAGTCACGCCAGCCGGCGCGTGCAGTTGTCACTTCTGTGTTGCTCCGGAAATACGGCGTGGATGAAATATTGCGTAGTTAACGGTAACCATAGCCACCAACAGTAACGCGCCGGTGATGTTATGGGCAACTGCGACCGAAACAGGGAAGTGCAGCAGGACATTGCCCAGACCGAGCGCGACCTGCAATGCCAGTAAAATAAACACCGCCTGTGACAACTGCCGGGCCGTATGCGAGCCCTGCCGGCGCAAGGCCAGCCCCAGCATTATCAGAACCACGGTGACGACAATCGCGCCTACGCGGTGACTGATATGAATCGCCACCCGGGCGGCGTTATCTAACTGCCCGCCGAGATAATTCGGGCCGACATGCTGGCTCAGGTCGAACCCGGCTTTAAAGTCCATGGGCGGCAGCCACTGCTGCTGGCAAGTCGGCAGGTCCGGACAGGCGACCGCGGCATAATTGGACGTCGTCCAACCGCCCAGTGCTATTTGAATAAACACCACCAGCAGGCCGGCAATCGCCAGTCGACGCAATGGCCGGTCGGCATCAACCGTCACCGGCCGGTTGCGCCGATAGAGGCGCAAAGTCATCAGCCAGAACAGGTTCAAGGTAATAAATCCGCCGAGCAGATGTGCGGTGACAACCTGTGGCCACAGTTTTAAAGTCACGGTCCACATCCCGAACAGACCCTGCAGAATAATAAAACCGAGCAGAAACAACGGCAGCTTCATCGGCTGGCCGACGTTGCGGCGATTGCGCACACAGCGCCATAGCAGAATAATCGACAACAGGCCCAGGCTCGATGCGAGATAACGGTGCACCATCTCCGGCCAGGTTTTGTCCGCTTCGACCGGCGCATCGGGAAAGGCGGCGTTCGCCGCCTCGATTTCATGGGCCTCATTCGGCCACAGCGCATGTCCGTAGCACCCGGGCCAGTCGGGGCAACCCAAGCCGGCATCGACCAGACGGGTAAAAGCACCGAGCCCGATCACCAGAATCGCGAAAAAGCAGGAGAACAGGGCGAGGCGCGCGCCGGGCAAGGGTGGCTTTGTGGGATTAGTTACATTCATTGTTAACGCAATAAACGGCGCATATCTTTGAGGACATCTTTACCCAACTGATTCAGTGTCGCCTGCTCAAGATCATCGATTTTATACTTCATCATCAACCAACCTAAGGGGTCGACAACATAAAAACCGGGATCGCTGCCCAAGGTCGCGTCACCTAGCAGCTTGTTGATCGCCGCGCCACTGGCCCGCACCACGGTGAGGTCCGGGTATTTCTCTAGCAAAGAAGCCGGCAGCGGCGGAGATGCCTCGTCCTGAATCAGGATGCGGGCCACACGGGGGCTTCTCTTGCCCAGCGCGGTATGGGTCTGGCGGGTAAGATAGATCATGCGCTCGCAGTTTTCACCGCAGTGATTGAGCGCAACCACGGCATATAACCATTTCGATTCCGCTAGACGAAACAACTGCAATGCCTCACCTTTTGCATCGCGCAGCTCAATACCGGCGAGCTCGCGCGCCGGCGTAATCAGTTCGCCACGGTTCACCGTGCCGAGATCGACGACGCGGCCATCCGCCAGAAAGTACAGTCCCGAGGAGAACAAGATCACGGCCAGCGGGATACCGACTATCAGCAGGAAAAGCCGCTTCGCGGCCTTCGGGTCGGTGGCGGTAGTTGTATGTGTTGGTTCAGTCATTACCTGTCGTCCTTCGCGCCGCATTCCGCGCCCGCCAAATTACCAGTATCAGCAGCGTCGCTGCCAATGCAAACCACTGCACCGCGTAAGCGCGATGTTTTTCCGGCGGCATATTAATGACCGCCGGCGGCCGTACCGTTAGTGCGCCGGGCTGTGCTGCTTTCAATACGACCGGGCTGGACCATACTTCTTCGGCCAAAGCCGCACGCGCATTATCTACGGTCAGCCATTGCACAATTCGCGGCCATGTTTCTGTACTGCGTTCTTCGTCAACCAAACCCCGGCTGCTGTCGCCCCTGACTTCGGCAAGCGCAGTAACGGTGCCGGTCGGGGTGTCGAAATCAGGCAGGGCTCGTCGTCCGGGGTCCGCAGCGATCCAGCCGCGGTTGACTAAAACAAGCTCACCGGTCGTCAACCTGAAAACCGCCATGACCTCCATGCCGTAGCGGCCACCTTCAATACGATTGTCCAACAACCAATAACGCGTCTGGTCAAACTCACCGGTGATACTGACCGGCGTAAAAGGCGGCAATTTACTTGTGTCGGACAATACCGCCGGCGCCAGATTCTTGCGCGCCTCAAACTGCCCCTGAATATCGACTTTTTCCTGTTCGCGGGACAACTGCCAAAAGCCAAGCCCGATCATCAGCGGGAAAAATACCGCGGTGAACAGCATGGTGCGCCAATCGATACGCCAGTCCTGTTCGTCGCCGCTGTTCATGCTGCCCACGCGTAAGGCAGGGCAGCCATTGTGTATACTGCCGCTTCGCTCACCCGAGGACTCCCTGCATGTGGCTTAAGCCTGCCATCGTCATCCTGTTTATCGCATTGTGCATCAGCCTGTTCAGCGGCCTGATCTTCCTCAGCAAGGACCAGGGCAGCTCTAAACGTACCTGGACCGCACTGGGCATTCGCCTCGGCATCGCTGCCACGATGATGGGGCTGATTGTCTATGGAATATACAGCGGCCAGCTCGGGTCGAACGCGCCTTGGGATCAGGGCCGATACGGCGCCAAGGCGCCGGTAGAAATTCAACAAACCGCGGAATAGCAAAGGCCGGTGCCGCGCTAGCGACACCGGCCTTTCAGCACGCTATAGAATGTAGACGAACAGGAACAGGCCAACCCATACCACGTCGACGAAGTGCCAATACCAACTGGAAGCTTCAAAGCCAAAGTGATCCGCAGGCGTGAAGTGGCCCGCGCGGGTTGCGCGCAACCACTGAATCAGCAGCATGATCATACCCATGCAAACGTGGAATCCGTGAAACCCGGTGAGCATGAAGAAGGTCGTACCGTACACACCCGAGGTGAGCTTCAATTCATAGTGGTGGCTATACGCTTCTGCGTATTCCACGTACTGAACACCCAAAAAGATAATACCCAGCAGCACGGTAATGCCCAGCCAGAGATTCAGGCCTTTGCGGTTGTTGTTCTTCAGGTGCGTATGCGCAACGTGAACCGTGAAGCTTGAAGACAGCAGAATGATGGTATTCCACAGCGGCAACCAACTGAAGAGGCCGCTCCAGCCGGGGAAGCCCATGCTGGCGGCGGGGCCGACAAACTCACCGTTATTTGCCATCATTTGCGCATCGACGCCACCGGCGGCCTGTTGTGGCGTAACCATCAACGGCCACTCAGCGGTGAAGCCCGGCCACAACAAAGTGTTGTTGAAGGAGCTGCCACCGCCTTCACCCGCGAGCCAGGGCGCAGCGAGTACGCGGATATAAAACAATGCGCCGAAGAATGCGGCGAAGAACATGACTTCTGAGAAGATGAACCACTGCATGCCCAGTACGTAGGAGTCTTTAAGCTGCGCGCTGTTCATGCCTGCGAGATTTTCGCGGATGGTAATACGGAACCAGGTCGCGAGTACGCCAACAAAAAAGATCAGACCGACAGTCAGAATCAGACCGCCGCTGCCACCGCCCTCAGGGGCGCCGAAAGT
>JBFJYC010000280.1:0-4004 GCA_041622815.1 Spongiibacteraceae bacterium
CTACCGAGCGTCGCGCAGAGATTGCTGAGCGTCAAAAGCACCTGCGTCGCCGCTTCAGGCACTATTAATTTCACCGCTCGCTTTCATGGCGGCGTAAGCATCCAGCGCCCGTTGGCGGGTCGTTTTCAGGTCGACAATCGGCGCCGGGTAGTTCTCACCGATCGTCACCCCGGCAGCAGCCAGCACATTATCGGGCGCTTCCCAGGGCGCATGAATGTAGCGCGATGGCAAAGCGCTCAGTTCAGGCACCCAGCGCCGGATATAGTCGCCCTCAGCGTCGAATTTCTTTGATTGGGTCACCGGGTTAAATATGCGGAAATACGGGGCAGCATCGGCACCGGAGCCGGCAACCCATTGCCAGCCGGCGGCGTTATTGGCGGGGTTGGCGTCCACAAGGGTATCCCAGAACCAGTGCTCGCCAAGCTGCCAAGGCAGCAACAGATTCTTAGTCAGAAACGAGGCGGTCAGCATCCGCACACGGTTGTGCATCCAGCCGCTCGTCCACAGCTGGCGCATGCCGGCATCGACCAGCGGCAGCCCGGTTTGCCCGCGCTGCCAGGCCGCCAATCCGGACTCGCCGTTGGCGATCCGCCATGGAAACCGGGTGAAATCAGGGCGCAACGGTTGTGTATCCAAATCCGGCCAATGGAATAACTGGTGATGACAAAACTCGCGCCAGCCGATTTGGCGGAGGTAGGCTTCACCTGCCGCCTCGGGAATATCTGCCGATGCCATGGCCAGATTGACTGCATGCCAGATCTGGCGTGCCGATATCTCACCAAAATGCAGATGGGCCGACAACCCGGATGTACCCGCCACACCCGGAATATCCCGCGCCTGTGAATAGTCAAGAATGGCTTCATCGATAAATTCCTGCAGGCGCCCGAGCCCGGCCTGTTCACCGGGTGTCCAGGCCCGCACCAACCCGCCGCTCCAGTCGGGCCGGGACGGCAACAATTGCCACATCGCCAGGGCATCACTTTTCACGCCATTGGCGGGGCTTATCCGCTGCGGCGGGGCCAACGGCGCTGACAGCTGTGCCTGTTGCATACAGCGCCGCCAGAAAGGCGTAAACACCTTGAACGGTGTATCACTGAGCGTGGACACCTGCTCCGGTTCAAATAGCAGATAGCCGGCATGTGCGGCGGCTTTAACACCGAGCGGCGATAAATGCGCCTTAATCGACTTATGAATACGGCAACCAAACCCATCGTAGCTGCGCTGATAAACCACCCGCTCAGCTCCGGTTTCACGCGCTACCGATGCCAAAACCGCCAGTGTTTCCCCGCGGCGCAGTATCAGGGTTGCGCCCAACGCATGATAATCGTCGGCAAGGCGGCTGAGGCTGTGATGCAACCACCAGCGCGCGGCGCCACCGGGTGATCTTGGCCCGTGCTCAGTTTCATCAAGAATAAACAGCGGAATAACCGGGCGCCCGGAAGCGGCCGCTGCGACAAGGGCCGCATTGTCGCCGAGCCGCAGATCATTTCTAATCCAGTATATAATCGGCGAATTACTATTTCGGGACGGACTCATCTATGCCTCAAAGCGAATTGGTGAACGCTGAAGAACCCGCCCGTATTCCGGTCGGCATCAGTAGCTGCCTGATCGGTGAGGCGGTGCGCTATAACGGCGGCCACAAACGTCACAGTTATATTGTGGACACGCTCGGTAAACATTTTGAACTCCACAGCTTCTGTCCTGAAGTCACTATTGGCCTGGGCGTACCCCGCAAACCGATCCGCTTGATAATCGATGGTGAGGACACCCGCTCGGTCGGTGTCGCGGACCCGAACTTTGATGTCACAGAGGCCCTGCAAGGCTGCGCCGACGAACAATTAAGCTGGCAGCAGGAGTTATACGGCTACATCCTCAAAAACGGATCACCCAGCTGCGGCATGGAGCGCGTTAAGCGCTACCGTGGCGAGCACCCCGAACGCGACGGTGTCGGTGTGTTTGCCGGACGGCTAATGAAGAACCTGCCCCACCTGCCGGTTGAGGAGGAAGGCCGCCTGGGTGACCCCGTATTACGGGAAAATTTTGTGCAGCGGGTTTTTGCCTACCGGCGCTGGCGCCAGATTGCTGACAATAGCCCGGATATGAAAGCGATCACAAGCTTCCACGCGCAACACAAACTGAGCCTGATGAGCCACAATCAGGACCGGGCCCGCTCGCTGGGTAAGTTTCTGGGCAATCCCGGCGATATGACTATTGAGCAGATCGCCAAGCGCTACATTGATGACTTCACCGGCATTATGAAATATCCGGCAACCCGCAAAAATCATGTCAATGTCCTGCAACATGTACAGGGCTACCTAAAAAAACAGCTCACCCGCGATGATAAAGCGGAGCTGACCGAGGTGATTGAGCAATACCGGCTCGGTTTATTACCGCTGATCGTGCCGATCACCCTATTGCGGCACCACTTTCGTCACAGCCCGGTGCCCTACATCGACAACTCCTGCTATATGAACCCGCACCCGCAGGAGCTGATGCTACTCAACCATATTTAAGCCGGGGCGAGCGCTGCAAGGCAGATTTCATCGCTGCCCGGCTCTCCGTCAGGCCGCAGGGCCTGAATGCAGACATGATCGGCACCGTTGCGCCAGTGCTCTTCTACCCGCTTCATGATCGCAGATTCATCACCCCAGACCACGATAGCGTCAACCAATCGATCGCTGCCCCCGTGCTCAAAATCTGCCTCTGTGAAACCGAGAGTCAGTAGATTATTCCGGTAATTTTGCAGACCGAGATAGGTCGACATCGTCTGCCGCGCAATTCGCCGCGCCTCGCCCGCATCTTTGACCAGCAACACTTTCTGCTCCGGTGCCAATAAGGACTCCGGGCCCATAATTGCGCGTGCTTTGGCGGTATGCTCCGGCGTCACAAAATAGGGATGTGCGCCGCTCGCTACGCGCGCAGCCAAGCCCAACATTTTCTCCCTTAATGCCGCCAGTACCACCAAACCAGTCTGCCTGGGCGGGTTGCCCAGATAGACGGCTTCTGACATATCGCTTAGGTAATTGCGCATAGCGGTTAGCGGTTTTTGGTAATCGTGCTTGCGTAGCGAGCCGACAATTTCGCTGTGCGACACACCCAACCCGAGCACCAGACGCCCATCGCTGAGATCATCGAGGGATTGTCGGGCCGCGTTCATCGCCATTGCATCACGGGCATAAATATTGGCGATACCGGTACACAGCTTTAGGCTTGTAGTCGCCTGTGCCAAAACTGACAATACGACAAAGGGATCCCTGCCGACGGCTTCGGGTATCCAAATCGCACCATAGCCCTGTGCTTCTGCGTTCGCGGCGAAAGTGGCCGCATCCGTAAAGTTCAGATTGTCTACTGAACTCCAAACGCCGAGTTTGCCGAGATCGCCTTTATTCATCGCCGATCAGCCTCCCCAATAGGCCCGCATACTAGCGACTTTGCCGGCGTCATCGAACTCAAATATGTCGATGACTTCGATCTCCATACCCGCCATTACCACTTTAAAGGGAAAAGCGACCGCGTTAGCGGCGCAGCGCGGATTACCGGTAATCTGCAGCTTTGCACCCGAATCCAGTGCCCCCTGATAAAACGCGAGAATCGCGTCGATACCGACAAAGGGCTCGCTGCCTACCGGGTCTTCAACCACCGCATCGTCCGCGTACATCTCGCGAATGATCGACATATCAGAATTCTCAAAGGCTTCGACATAGCGGTTCACCACGGCGATCTTGTCTTGCGCATCCATGACTATTCTCCTGGTTTGGTTTATTAACGATTTATGTGACCGGGTCCTAGGCCAACTGATCCAAAGCCCGCTGCAGCGTGGCAATGGTGCGATCGATATCCTGTAACTTATCCAATCCGAATAAGCCGATACGGAAAGTCCGGTAATCTTCGGGCTCATCGCACTGCAAGGGAACGCCGGCCGCGATTTGCAGACCCTCAGCTGCGAACTTGCTGCCATTGTTGATATCGCCGTCGGTGGTATAGCTCACCACCACCCCGGGCGC
>JBFJYC010000281.1:0-3997 GCA_041622815.1 Spongiibacteraceae bacterium
GCCGACGAATGTGTACAACTCGTCTTCAAAGGCCTTTGTTTCTTCAGGCGTCATAGCTTGTGCTTCCTAAAGTATTAATGGGTTGGCAGTGAATAGCCGTCGTAAACAGGCTTGTACTCGTCGTTGAAGTGATCGGCGAGGCTGTTATGCAGCGCGTCGACCGTCCACTTCTCCTGACCGGCGGGGTTGTCCCAGGTCTCGGCGGGCTCGGGGCGCTTGACGCGTTGCACCTGTCCGCCCCAGACGATAAACACTTCGCCGGAAATGCGGCCGGCTTCGGGTGAGGCAAGATAACCGACAAACGGCGCGACGTTTTCCGGCGCGAAGGCGTGGAAGCCGCTTTCGGGCTTGGCAAACATTTCACCGGAGATGCCGGAGTCGGTCATGGCGGTCAATGCGCGGGGCATGATGCAGTTGCCGGTAACGCCGTATTTGATCGACAACTGGGCGGCGCCCATGGTCATCGCGATAATGCCGGCTTTGGCGGCAGCGTAGTTGGGTTGCCCGGCAGAGCCGTATAACGCGGCTTCAGACGAGGTACTGATCAGGCGGCCATAGACTTCCTCGCCGGCCTTGGCCTTGTTGCGCCAGTGCGCGGTAGCGTTGCGCATATTGACGAAATGCCCGCGCAGATGCACACGAACAACCGAGTCAAACTCGTCATCGCTCATCGCGAAGATGGTCTTGTCGCGGCAGAAGCCGGCGTTGTTCACCATGATGTTGACGTCGCCAAAGGTGTCCAGCGCGGTCTTGAATAAATTGTTTGCATCGTTGCTGTCGGCACAATCACCGAGCACGCAAATCGCTTCGCCGCCGGCAGCTTTGATATCGGCGATAGTTGCCTGCGCGGCGTCTTCACCGGCCGGAATGTCGCTGATGACAACCCGCGCGCCCTGACTGGCAAGTTGCAGTGCCTCTTCACGGCCAAGGCCTTTGCCTGCGCCGGTGACGATGGCTACCTTTCCTGTGAGATCTCCCATGCTGTATTCCTCTATGGTTTTCTAAATAAAATTTGGTCTACGCCTGAATTTCGCTGCTAGCGGGCGGGTACTATTTCTGCGTTCCGATTGGGCCATCCATGGCCCGGTCCCGCGGCTGTCCTGCCGCTAGTCACTCCGAAATAGCACCCGCCCGCTACCAGCTTTTGCCTTCGGAACACCTCACCTGATCGCGGAAAGATGAGTGGCGGCCGGTGCTATTCTGCAGTGACTAGCGCCATGGATGGACGCGGGACAACTGGCCATGGATGGCCAGCCGGAACGGAAGAATAGTACCGGCTGCCACTCATCCGGCGCTGATCTTAAAGCCGCTCAATAATTGTTCCGGTACCCAGCGCCGAACCACAGCACATGGTGATCAGTGCGGTGGATTTATCGGTGCGCTCCAATTCGTGTAATGCGGTGGTGATCAAACGCGCGCCGGTGGAGCCGACCGGGTGACCGATCGCGATGGCGCCGCCGTTGACGTTGACCTTGCTCATGTCGGCGTCGTTGACCTGCGCCCATGACAGCACCACACCGGCAAAAGCTTCATTGACTTCAAACAAATCGATGTCGCTCATGTTCATGCCGCTGCGCTTGAACAGGCGCTCGGTGGCGTGCACCGGGCCGTCGAGCAGGTAGTAGGGGTCGGTACCGACTACGCAGTCTGTAATGATGCGGGCGCGGGGCTTGAGGCCGCGTTTTTTTGCTTCCTCGGCTGACATCCATAAAACGGCTGCTGAGCCGTCTGAAATCTGCGAAATGGCACCGGCGCTATGAATGCCGCCTTCGGCAATCGGCTTCAGCTGCGACAGGCCTTCCAGCGTGGTTTCGCGCAAACCCTGATCGCGGGTCACGGTTTTGGTGGCGCCGGTCTTCTGGCCGTCTTCGCCGACAACCGGCGCTTCAACTGTAAAGGTTTCACGATCGAAATGGCCGGCATCCCAGGCCGCTTTGGCACGGGCCTGTGACTGACATGCGAAGGCATCGACCATTTCGCGGGTCAGGCTGCGGTTTTTGGCGATACGTTCGGCGGCGCCGAACTGGTCCGGGCTCATATCGAAGGGGAAGTTTTCCGGGATGAAATAGCCGGGGCCGTTGTAGGCGTTCTGGCCGAGGCCTACGCGGCTCATGGATTCAGCACCGCAGGCGATGCCGATATCGATACTGCCGCCTTTTACCAGCGCGTTGACGATATGGTTGGCCGCCTGCGCTGAGCCGCACTGGCTATCCATTGTGGTGGCGCCGCCGGTCCAGGTATGACCGAGGCTCAGCCATGCGTTGCGGGTCAGGTTATTCGACTGCTCGCCGGCCTGGGTGACACAGCCACCGGCGATGTAATCCACATCTTCCGGCGCGACCCCGGACCGTTTCAGAATTTCTTCCAGTGACAGTGCCAGCAGCTCAGCGGCGTGGAAACCGTTGAGGTCGCCGACAACCGGCTTGCCGCGGGCGATGGGGGTGCGAACTGCTTCGACGATGACGGCTTCAGGCATGATTTAGTCTCTTCTAATGTCAATTAAGAATTAAGTCGCGTTCAGGGAATGTATTTTTTCGTTCCGGGCACTAGCGGAACTGGAAGATCAGGTCGTAGATCATCGCCGGTGTGTCGCTGCCTACCGCGTGGACATGAATCTCTGCGGTCAGGCGGGTGCCTTTTTCGGTGACTTCAACTTCTTTGTAGCGGCCTTTGGCGTGAACTTCGCTGTCGACGGTAACCGGCATCAGAAAACGGACGCGGTTGGAGCCATAGTTGACAATATGACTGTAGCCTTCAACCAGCTCAAACACATTGGGCAGTGAATCCAGGCGTGTCAGCATCGCCACCATCAGCGCGCCGTGGGCGATGGTCTTGCCGAAGGGGCTGTCGGTTGCCGCTTTTTCAGCATCGACGTGAATCCACTGATAGTCGCCGCTGACTTCCGCGTATTTGTTGATCAGCTCCTGGTCAACCAGTACGCGATTACTCCAGTCGCCGAATTCCTCTGACAACAGGGTGCGCATGCCGGCTTCGTCTTTAAAATTGATTTTGCTCATCGGGTCGGTCCGAGGGGATAAAAAAGAGGCCGAAGTGTAGCAAACCTGAGGTGCCCGTGAAACCATAAAACACTGTAAATACAGCGTTTTAGCGGCCTAGCTTGTTAGTCATGCTGGCAATCTGGGCCATTGCGGGGCGGCGTGATTCCCGCCATTCGGCGGCGTTGTTTGCGGGCCTGATGGCCGAAACCGGCAGCGCCGATGTAGACTGCACGGCTTTATTGCTAACGGGTTTTCGCAATGACAGAGGTGCGCCGTGCCGGTATCGAAGACATTCCCGCCTTGGCAGAGATCCTCGCCGATGCTTTTTCCGACGACGCCGCGATGAGCTGGGTGATGGGCGGGCCGCCCGCGCCGCGACTTTTCGCGACAATGATCCGCATCACCTACATGCCCAAAGGGGACTGCTATATCAGTGACGATGGTGCCGCCGCGCTGTGGCTCGCCGGCGATCTGTTGACAGCAGAGCCCTTTAGCAATTCGTTGCGGTTATTGCCGGTGATGCTGGCGAACGGCGGTCTGAAGACGATTCCGCGGGGGCTGGGCGCGCAGGCGCGGATGCAGAAGTTTCATCCGCATGCAGCGCATCAGTACTTGTTCGCGGTCGGCGTCCGGCAGCAGGCACAGGGCAAAGGCCTGGGTAAAAAAATACTGGCACCGATGCTTGATCGCTGCGATGCGGAAGGCGTCGGCGCTTATCTGGAGAACTCTAAACAACAGAATAATAATTTCTATCGCGGACTCGGCTTTGAGTTCAGCGCCGATGCGTTTGCCTTGGGTAAGGATGCACCCAGCATACAGCCGATGTGGCGGGAGGCGCGCTAGGCGCTGCAGCAGTCGGTTAGCAGATAGATTTAACGACTAATAAGCCAGGGAAAAGCAATGAGCGAGGCGGTTACTTTTGAACTTAAAGACGGTATTGGTGTAATCACACTGAACCGGCCTGAGCAGCTTAATACTGCCAACGGCGCGCTCATTGA
>JBFJYC010000282.1:0-3979 GCA_041622815.1 Spongiibacteraceae bacterium
GCTTCACGGCGCGCTCCGCCGCTGCGGGACACACGCGCGACAATCTTGATCTGCTCCGGCGCAAACAGCCCGGGGCCGGCCGCCATGGCGTCGGCTTCAGTCAGATAGACAGCGATAGTCGGGCCCTGCAGGGGTTGCCGCAGCACAGCCAGGGGCATTCTGGAGCCTTGAGCCAATGCGTAAACCATGAGGGTTGCGTTGCCGTCGGATTGTAATGCCTGTGCAACATTCACTTCCACTAATACGCCGGATAATTTGCCGGATTTCACCGCCTGATGCTTCGCCCTTTGTAAGCCTTCGGCGATTATTGCCCCGCGCGGCGAGCCCGGCGGCAGCGACCGCAACAACGGCACCCAGTGTCTGACCGCCTCATCGAATCTGGAGTTGGCGAAAGCATCAATACCGAGCAGGCCCAGCGCCACGCTCTGCTGGGAATCGATGGCGATCGCCTGCTGCAACAGATGGCGGGCTTCAGGGGTCACGCTGCTGTTAGCAGCCAGATACAGGCTCTGCCCCCATTGCGCCAACACCATCGCATCCTGCGGCCAGATCTTGGCGGCCGAACCCCAGGCAGCGGCGGCCTTGTCATGCAGGCCCGCCTCGCTGTAAAGCTGCGCCAATAGCGCCATCCGCTGTCCGTCGCGGCTGTCCGCGTTGCGCTCGGTAAGTTCGATCATGCGCCGCAAAGTCAGCTGCGACGGGCTGTGGGCGTATTCCTGACGCAATTTCAACAGCTGCATATCGCGGTAGCCACTGCCATCGAAATACAGATACACCGCCGCCGCAAAAAAACCGACCGCAATGAGCAGCGCCGGCAGCAGGCCGATACGGCGGCCGCTGGTGGTTTCGGTACTTTCGATGCCGTCGGCCAGTAATTGTCGCTGCAGGTCGGTACTCAGCCGCGCGCCGTCTTCGGCGGCGATAATGCCGGCCGCGATTTCGTCGTCGATTTCCTGCTGGCGCTGCTTAAACACCGCCTGTTGGTTGGCGCGGTACTGCGCCAGCGTCGCATCCTCCGGTGCGGTTGCGGCCAGCGCCCGGCGCAGCCAGATCAGCGCGAGAATAATCAGGCCACCCAAGCCCAGCCATAGATCCAGCATTAATGTTTCGCCTTGTCGTCGAGCATATTACGCAAGCGGTCACGATCAGATTCGTTGAGGGCACCGGCCGCAGCGGCAACGCTGTCCGGTGTTTGCGCGGCTGCCCGGCTCCGGCGGGAGATACGCCACACCCATAAACCGCCGATCAACAGCATCAACGCCGGCCCCGCCCACAGGGCGATGGTTTCCGGCTTCACTCGCGGGCGATATAAAATAAAATCGCCGTAGCGCGCCACCATGAACTCGGTGATTTCGGCATCAGTCTTGCCTTCCATCAACAAGCGGTGCAGTTCGTGGCGCAGATCCGCCGCGATCGGCGCATCCGAACCGGCCAGATTCTGGTTCTGGCATTTCGGGCAGCGCAGCTCCGCGATAAAGCGCTGGTAACGCTGCTCCTGTTGCGCATTATCGAAGGTATAGCTCTCGATCACCGCCTGAGTCGGGCCGGTCATAAATAACAACAGGATTAACAACGGCCGCAGGCTCACTGTGTTGCCTCACCACGCAGCCGCGCCACCACCGGCGCGAACTCACGCTCCCACACCGCCGCATCCAGCGGGCCCAGATGATGATGGCGGATGATGCCCTGTGCATCCACCAAGAACTGTTCGGGCGCGCCGGTCACACCCAGATCCAGCGCCAGCCGGCCCTTGGCATCATCGATATTGGCGACATAGGGATTACCCAGCTTCTCCAGCCAGGCCAGCGCCTTGGCATTGTCATCTTTGTAATCGATGCCGTAGATCGGCACATCCAGCACCGGCGCCAGCTTCATTAACTCGCGGTGCTCGTAAACGCAGGACGGGCACCAGGTCGCCCATACCGTCAACACATGAATTTGGCGGGGTAAATCAGCGCGGCTGAAACGCCCCGGTGCATCCACCAGCGGCAGATCAAAATCCGGCACCGGTTGATGCATCCGCGCCGACGGTGACGCGTTCGGGTCGTAGGCACCCTGCTCGACGCCGCGCTCGACCTGAAAAAACAGATAAGTGAGAAACGCGAATACGACCAGCGGCAGGAATAAACCCAGGCGTTGCAACATCAAACGGTCACCGCTGTGTTTGCTACAACCGTGCGCCGCAAACCGAGCCGGTAACGCCGGTCCGTCACGGCGAGCACACCGCCCAGAGCCATCAGCACGCCGCCGAGCCACATCCAGCGCACCAGCGGCTTGTAATGCAGGCGCACCGCCCAGGCGCCGTCCCCGACCGGCTCGCCCATGGCGATATAAATATCCCGCAGGAAACTGGCATCGATTGCCGCTTCGGTCATCACCTGATCGCCGCGGGCGTGGTAGCGGCGTTTTTCTGCATCCATGTCCGCGACCACTTTGCCGTTCTTAGTAACGATAAAGCGGCCGCTCTGACCGGCGTAATTCGGCCCGGTAATATCCCGCAGCGCTTCAAACTTGACGCTGTGTCCGCCGGCCATGTCGCGGCTGTCGCCGATCGCCATGCGGATATCCTGCTCGACGGTGTAGTTCGAGACGACGCAAACCCCCAGCAGGCAAACCGCAAAGCCGAAATGCGCCAATTGCATGCCCCACCAGGACGCCCGCAGCCGGCCCAAACCGCCGTTGCCCGACTGTTTGTAGAGGTAGTACGCCGCATTGAAAATAATCCACGCCGCCAGCGTCACCGCCAGTGCCACGGCAATACTGTATTCCTGCTCTGACAAAAACGGTGCCAGCACGCCGGTGATGACACTGGCGAGCGCGGCGATCACAAACACGCCGCCCATACCCTTGAACCCGCTCTGGCGCCAGCGACTGGCCGGCGCAAATCCGAGCAGCATCGCCAGCAGGGCCATCAGCGGCACAAACAGGCTGTTGAAGTACGGCGGGCCCACTGAGTACTTGCCGTAGCCGGCAAAATCCATCGCCAGCGGGTACAGGGTGCCGAGTAATACCGTCAACGCTGCGACCACCAGAATGACGTTGTTCATCAACAACAATAATTCCCGCGCCCAGCCGCTGAATGCGACACCGTCTTCTTTGCGCGCCGGCGCCCGCAAGGCAAACAGGGTCAACGAACCGCCGACCACAATCACCAGAAATCCGAGAATATAAAAACCGCGGGTGGGATCGGCGGCAAAAGCATGTACCGAGGTCAGTACACCGGAGCGCACCAGGAAGGTACCCAGCAGGCTGAAGGAGAAGGCGAATATCGCCAGCAGCACGGTCCAGCTTTTAAACAGACCGCGCTTTTCGGTTACCGCCAGCGAATGCACCAGTGCAGTGCCGACCAGCCAGGGCATAAAGGAGGCATTTTCCACCGGATCCCAGAACCACCAGCCGCCCCAGCCCAGTTCGTAATAGGCCCACCAACTGCCCAGCGTGATGCCGACACCGAGAAACGCCCAGGCGATATTGGTCCAGGGCCGCGCCCAGCGCGCCCAACTCGCATCGAGGCGGCCGCTCCACAGCGCCGCAATGGCAAAGGCGAAGGCCACCGAAAAGCCGACATAGCCGAAGTACAGCATCGGCGGGTGGATCACCATGCCCGGATCCTGCAGCAGCGGGTTGAGATCCTGACCGTCCAAGGGTGTATTCAGCAATACCCGCTCAAAGGGGTTGGAGGTAAACAACGAGAAGCCGAGGAAGCCGACGGCGATACCGCCCATGACACTCAACACCCGCGCCAGAATATCCAGCGGCAGCGAGCGGCTTGCCAGTGCCACCGCAGCGGTCCAAATGCTGAGTATCAGCACCCACAGCAGCAGCGAGCCCTCATGCCCGCCCCAGACCGCGCTGAACTTATAGGCATCGGGCAATTTTGAATTGGATTGTATGGTGACCAGCTTGACCGTGAAATCATCGACCAGAAAGGCGTACACCAGACAGCCGAAGGCGACGGCGACAAACACCAGCTGCGCCA
>JBFJYC010000283.1:0-3977 GCA_041622815.1 Spongiibacteraceae bacterium
CCATCGACCAACGCCAGCTCTCCGTTGACAATCACATGCGCCACGCCGCTGGCAAAACGCATCGGATCATTAAATGTAGCATGATCCTGAATTGTCGCTGGATCAAAAATTACCAAATCTGCGTAGTGCCCTACTTTTATAGCACCACGGCGATCCAGCCCGAAGATGGTAGCCGGCAGTTGCGTCATCCTTCGAATCGCATCGGATAAAGTTAATAGCCCGTCCCGTCGCACATACTTCGCCAGTATCCGTGCAAACGCACCAAACGCCCGCGGGTGTGCAATATTCCCGGTGCCCGGACTTTCCTCACTGTAACTACGCTCATCGGATTCAACCGCCACCCAGGGCTTTCTCAGCTTCTTGGCCAAGTTCACTTCGGACATCGAGTGGTAGATCGTATCGATGCGGCTCTGATCCTCCATGATCAAATCCAACACAGTTTCAAATTCACCGGCTTTACGCGCTGCCGCTATATCTTTGACGGATAGTCCCGCGTATTGCCGTAGTTCCGGTTTTACAAACCTCACCGGCACGATATTGCCTGCGCCGATCGCCAACCAGCGATTGTCGCTGACATTCGGATCATTCGCTTCGGCTATCAGCCGCTGCCGAATTTCCGGCTGTGCCAACTTACCGATCCAGTCTTGCTCCGGCCCACGTTTAATCCATGACGGCAACAATGCGGTCATTCCGGTAGCCGATGCGGTGTAAGGATAAATATCGGCGGTGATTGATTTTCCCATGGCACGTTCGAGCTCAACCCGATCAAGAATGGCATCCATACGATGCCAGTCCTGGGAACCGGACACTTTTAGGTGATAGATATGCGCGTTGATGTTTGCGGCATCTGCAATGGTGAGTAACTCAGCCACTGCCGCTTCTAGCTCACTACCTTCCGACCGCAGGTGCGAGGCATAAACACCACCGAATTCGCTCGCCACCTGCGCTAAAGCAATTAATTCCTCTGTTGTCGCATAGCTGCCCGGCGGATAAATCAATGCAGAACCCACGCCCAGCGCGCCGTCGCGCATCGACTCCCTGACTAGGTCCTGCATACGCGCCAACTCGGCGGGGGAAAGAGTTCGAAACGCATCCCCGACTACGTTTTGCCGAATCGTGGTCGCTCCAACCAATGACGCGATATTCACTGCAACACCCCTGCTCTCCAGCCAGAGCATAAAATCCGCAAAGCTCGTGAGCCCGTCGGGTATCGCAATATCGGGAACGCTCGCCTGCATGGCGATGCGCATTGTGTCACTAACGGGACCTAGCGAAAGACCCTCGCCGAAGATTTCCAGAGTGACTCCCTGCTTCAGATCACTGAGTCCACGCCCATCGCGCAGCAGCGATTCCTGAGCCCAGGACAAAGTGTTGATAAAGCCGGGAGCGACCACCATGCCCGATGCATCAATCACTGTTTTTGCGGACTTTTTCCAAAAATTACCAACCGCCACAATACGGTCTTCGCTGATCGCCACATCGACGCGCCGGCCGGGGCCGCCATGACCGTCGTAAACCGTGCCACCGGCAACCAATAAATCAAACCGATCAGCGGGGCCCTGGGGAGAGTGACAGGCGTGAAGCACCGCAGCGATGCCGATCAACCCGACAATCCGCCGAACTAACCGCCATCCTGCCCGCCGGCGGGGAGCATTGTCGCCGCTATCGTTCACGCGATGATGCATAGCATTTTCCGAAGAGTATGTGCAGCTGCCAATACACGATTAAAATCACCTTTGCGCAAGCCAGCCATCATTCGCAGTCACTTTTTCAGACTTACTAGTGCGCATAGAAGAACAGCTGAGCCTACAACATAATCTAGGTGCTGTATTCTGATGGATGATCGACAGGATATTAATCTATGCAGCGACTGTTCAAAATAATCGGTAGCGCGCTACTACTCTGCCTGGCGACTCAATCCATGGCCGGGGTATCAACTCACGAAGATCGCCTGAATCGACAAATGGAGAATTTTGCCGCTGAGTGGACCCGGCTGTCGCCGATACTGGCATCGAGGGTCGGCTTACATACGCGGGACCATCTGCTGGATGAGCGCACCGATGGCTCCCACAATCAATTCAAAAAATTGCTCGTCGAACACATGGAGGCGCTCGCACAAATATCTCGACCAGCCCTGAGTAAAACCGGCAACGTCAACGCAGACTTTTTCGACTGGCTACTAAGGAACGAGTACGAAGCGGCAACTTTCGATTGGCATCGCGTGTCTTTCGACACTGTGTTCGGCTGGCACGATCAATATGCCCTGCTCATGTCGTCCGCCCGATTAATCAAGAAACAGGATTTTGAAAACTACATCGGGCGTCTGCACGCGTTTTCAAAATATGCCGATCAGCATATCGACATAATGCGCAGCGGACTCGATATGGGTTTTAGCCAGCCCTGTGTAACTCTGACTGGCTATGCTGACGGCATAGAAAATTTCATCACCGATGATATAAGCCAGTCCTCATTCTTCAAACCCTTTCAAAATTTACCTGCGAGTTTTTCCAAACCAGAACGAATAGAACTTCAAAACCGGGCACGACTCGCAATAGCAAACAATGTTTATCCTGCGTATCAACGCTATGCGAATTTTTTTCGCACGAATTACTTGACTAAATGTCGTCGCTCAACGGCGGCGTCTGATCTGCCCGACGGCGATCGCTTTTACCGCCATCGGGTTCGATACTTCACCACACTACCGGTCACGCCGGAAGCGGTGCATTCGCTGGGTTTAAAGGAAGTCGCAAGAATTCGAAAGGAAATGTACACCATCATAAGAGATGTCGGATTTAGCGGTAGCTTCGCCGAGTTTCTCGCCAAGCTTCGCATCAGCCCTGAATTTTACACCTCAGACCAGAAACAGTACGTGAGCAAGGTGGAGCATATCGCCAAGCAAGTCGATGCAAAACTGCCCGCCTACTTTTCCAGACTGCCCCGGCTACCCTGGGGCATTATGCCTATTCCCGCGCCGATCGCACCGAAAAGCCCGAGCGGTCGCTATTTACGTGGCGCACCCGACGGTAGCCGCGCGGCATTTTTCCTGATCAATCTACATGATATCGAACATCGGCCGCTTTATGAGTTACCTGCCCTTACCGTACATGAGGGCATGCCCGGACATCACCTTCAGATTGCCCTACATCAGGAATTACAGGGCCTGCCACGTCTAAGAAATTACTATGGTTTCCATGCCTTCTCCGAGGGCTGGGCGCTGTATGCGGAAAGTCTTGCAAACGAAATGGGCGTGTATACCACACCGTACGAACAATTCGGCCGACTAATCTATGAAATGTGGCGTGCCTGCCGCTTAGTCGTCGACACAGGCCTGCACTCAAAGGGCTGGACGCGCGATCAGGCGATTCGCTATCTCGAAGAACGCACTGCGTTGAGTACGGCAAACATTACCTCCGAAGTCGATCGCTACATAACCTACCCGGGGCAGGCGTTGTCTTATAAAACCGGCGAACTCAAAATTAAAGAACTGCGACAACGGGCCGAGCAAGCACTTGGAGAACAATTTTCCTTGCGTGAATTTCATACCCAATTGCTAAGCTCCGGCGCGCTACCCTTACAAACCATTGAGCGAATCATCGATCAATGGATCAACAATCAGCGCGACCGCAATAATATTGGCGAGGCAACGCTATGAATTTCCGCTGTGCTTTTACAGCCGCGTTATTGACGGCTCAGCTAGGCCTCGCGGCAAGCCCCTATGGACCTATTGAAAATGCACCGGATCGGAGCCGGGGCGAAGGCCCCTGGGATGAACTGATTATTCGCGGCGGCATCTTGATTGACGGCACCGGCGCACCTGCGATTGGCCCGGTTGATATCCTAATCCGCAACAATCGAATCGCTTCGATTACACAAACCGGCGGCTCCGGGCTGATTGTTGAAGAAAACCCCAGGGCCGCATCTGCAACTACACATATTCTGGATATTAGCGGCCACTATGTGCTGCCCGGGTTCATCGA
>JBFJYC010000284.1:0-3962 GCA_041622815.1 Spongiibacteraceae bacterium
AAAATCGAGTGGGATGTGAAGGACGTGGACGGCATGCTGGTGCCCGGCGGCGACGGCATTCCCGATAACTTCTACCATGTTCGCAACCCGAGCATGCTGACGACACGGATGCGGGCCATATTTATGAGCCTCAGCACCGCAGTGCAGTCGCGCACGTCCGCGGCGGTAATTGCCACCACCGGACGGGGCATCGGAGCGGTCTATCAGGCGATCTATTACCCGCAGTTTGAGCGCAAAAATGCGCTCGGCGAGGTGGTCGATTCGATTCTCTGGGGCGGTGCGCTCAATGCGATCTTTATTGACGATCGCGGGCGCCTGCGTGAAGACAATGGCGTGAAGTACAAGCTGGAAAGTAGCTCAGTCGATTTTCCGATCACAATCTACTTCGATCAGGACGTGCAGCAAACGCTAGTGCAGCGCTTCGATGACAACGACAATCCGATAGGACTGGCCTATCCCCTGCGCGAGATGGAGCCGATCTGGTCGGCCAATCACAGCCTTGCCGAGATAGCGGATGTCGTATCGCAGCGAACTTATAGCGACAATGCCAGCAGCGGGCGGCACATCTTTACCTGGATTGACAGGAATCTCGACGGGATTGTAAATGATGGTGGTACCTGGCCGGAGATTTTTGACTTTCATCAAGACTCATTCCCCGAGCCTTCCGGGGCGCTTGGTGCAGTCGCGAACCCGGAAGAGGCAAATTATAAATGGCTGGGCTTGACGAGTGATCAGACTGAGTTGGCGCAGTATCTCGTTAACTATATTCGCGGTAAGGAATACGCTGACGGTGATATCACGGTGGACGGTGCCGCTTACCCGGTGCGCTCGCGCAGCATCGATTTTGATGATGACGGCGGCGACGAGGTGTGGCGTTTGGGCGATATCATTCACTCATCGCCGACGGTGGTTGCGGCGCCAAGCAACAATGATTTCACCAGCGCGTCCTATCTTAACTTCCAGCAGCACTATCAGAACCGTCGGCAGGTGGTCTATATCGGCGCCAACGACGGTATGATCCACGCGTTCAATGGTGGCTTCTTCGACTCCGCTACGCTGACCTTTGTCGGCGGTGGAGACTTGGACGGGGACGGCAGCGACGATGCGGACTATCACGATATCGGTAGCGAACTCTGGGCCTATGTACCCGGCAATCTGCTGCCGCACCTGCGCTGGCTGCTGGAGCCGGATTATCCGCACGTGTACTACATGGACGGACAGGTGCAGGTCTTTGATGCCCAAATATTTCCGGTTGATCTCGACCATCCGGATGGTTGGGGCACTATTTTGGTGGCCGGCATGCGCTTCGGTGGCGGCGAAATCGATATATCCGCCAAGAACACAGGGAGTGTTTTTGCGATCGGGAATCCGGATGTCACGGTCACCGCGAGTTCTGCCTATGTGATTCTGGACGTGACTAACCCGGAGATCCCGCCCAAGCTGATTGCCGAACTGCGCCCCGATGACAACAGTTTTACCTTCAGCAACCCGACGGTGGTTCGGCGCACAGCGGGCGGTGTCAACGACTGGCTGCTGGTTTTTGGCAACGGCCCGAACAGTTTGACCGACGGCACAACCACGGCTGATGCGACGCTGCATGTCTATGATCTGGTCAACCGCACGTTCATCGATGTGGCGACTTTGAATCCGACCCTTGACGCTGAGTTAGGCGAAACCAATAGCTTCTTTGGTAACTTTACCCGCGTCGACTGGAAAAACGTCGACGGCAGTGATGGTGTCGACGGCAGCGACGATGCGATATTTGTCGGTACAGTGGGCGGCACCACCGCGAACCCGACCGGCGTACTGAAAAAGATTGTATTGGATCAGACAGAGGTGAATCTGGGTTTCGGCGTTGATGGCGCTGCCACGGCGTTTACAGCGGTTAATGCTGACAAACCGATATCCGCGGCGCCGATCACCACGCGGGATACGCGCAAAACGGCGGATATCAAGGAATGGGTTTCGTTCGGCACCGGGCGCTTCCTAGTTGCGGCCGATTCGGCCAGCACCAAAGAGCAGGCCTACTACGGCGTTTTGAACCCGACCTCAGCGACCAGCGTGGATCTTACTGCGGAAGGGATTGTCGACCTCACCGATGTGGTTGTGTTGCCCGATAGCATCAACAATGTACAAAACCGCGACGGATCGGCGGTGGAATACACCCGCGGCGGCACCACCACGACATTTACCCGCTACAAACCACTGGCGAGATTCGTGGAGGATGAGGGCGGCTGGATCCGGCGCTTCCAGACCGGTTATCCGGGGCACGGCGCAGAACGCAACGTGACCGACACGGCGCATTTCGGCCCGACATTGTTGTTCACCACGTATCTGCCATCGACAGATTCCTGCACTGTGGGTGGCCTCGGCTTCCTGTACGGCATCAATGCCTTCTCCGGTTTGCCGCCTGAACCGCGGGGCGCTTTGGGAACCGGTTTGGTCAACGGTGCAACCTATGCGCTGGAGCGGGTTGGTATGGGCAATACCCTGCCGTCCAAGCCGGTGGTGCATTCCTCCGCGATCGGCGGCTCCAAGGCCATTGTTCAGGGTAGTCGCGGTGAATTTGTGATCACCGATCTGTTCGGCAATGCGCTGCTCTCGGGTCGGCAGTCCTGGCGGGAAGTGCAGGGTATCGAATTTCTGCTTACCGACTAACGGCGCTTTCTTCGTCGAGCCGGCGCCGTTGTTCACGGTGCCGGTCGCTGCCCTCGGTAAATGCAATCCTGCCCCCGGCCCGGGTCACCCGGTGCCAGGGCAGGCTTGAGTCCTTCGGAATGTCACTGAGTATTTTTCCCACCCATCGGGCGCGGCCGGGCAGTCCGGCCTGTGCGGCGACTTCGCCGTAGGCCATCGTCTCACCTTTCGGAATTGACGCGACTACCAGCAGCACCGCATCACGCGGTGACGGCGAGTCGCTCATTGTTTGCCGCGTGGCGCATTAATACAAAGACCAGTGCGATCGCGGGAATACCCACCAGCGCGGCGACCAAGAAAAACGACGGATAGCCAAAGCCGTCGACGACGATGCCGGAAAAGCCGCTGACAAATTTACCCGGCAGCGTCATCAGCGAACTGAACAGCGCGTACTGGGTGGCGGTGTAGGCACGGTTGGTGAGTCCGGATAAATAGGCGACAAAGGCGGTGCCGGCGATGCCGCCGCTGATATTGTCGGCGCTGATTACCACCGCCAGCGCGCGAATATCGGGCCCGATATAGGCCAGCGCTACAAACAGCAGATTGGTTGTCGCCACCATCACCGCACCGAGCAGTAGCGGTTTATAGACACCCCAGCGCACCACCAGCATGCCGCAGAAAAATGCGCCGCCGATGCTCATAAAAAAGCCGAACACTTTGGCGATGCTGGCGATCTCGGTTTTGCTAAAGCCCAGATCCAGATAGAACGGGTTTGCCATAATACCCATGGTGATATCGCTGAGCCGGAATACCGAAATAAACAACAGCATCACCAGCGCGAAGCGGCCGTTGCGATGAAAGAAATCGGTAAACGGACAAATCACCGCCGCGGTAAACCAGGCTTGTGTGTGCAACACCCAGGCGGGTAGCTGGCTGTCGCCGCCGAGCTTTTTCGCCAGTTCGCGCTCGTAGTGTTCGCTTTGCTCGCGTTCGCTATGATCCGGCTCTGCAATCAGCATTACCGTGACCATGCCGACACCGGCGAGCGCTGCCATCGACACATAGGCGATCACCCAACCGGAGGCCTCGGCGACAAACAGCGCGCCGGCACCCGCTACCAACAGCGCCAGACGGTAACCGAAGATATAACTCGCCGACATCGCGCCCTGATAGCGCTCAATCACCGCCTCGATACGGTAGGCATCGATGGCGATATCCTGAGTTGAAGATGAGAACGCCACCAACACCGCAAATGCCGCCACCATCGCCAGCTGCGCGGCCGGATCAACACTGGCCATACCGAGCAGGCCGGCGGCGATGCCGAG
>JBFJYC010000285.1:0-3953 GCA_041622815.1 Spongiibacteraceae bacterium
ATGATTTGTTGTCGGAGATCAGCCTGCGCACCGCCGTCGGCGAGCGGGTGCTGGTCACCACGCTGACCAAGCGCATGTCGGAAGACTTAACGGAATATCTGGAAGAGCACGGTGTGCGGGTGCGCTATCTGCACTCGGATATTGAAACGGTAGAGCGGGTCGAGATTATCCGCGACCTGCGTCTGGGGTTGTTCGATGTGCTGGTCGGCATCAACCTGCTGCGTGAAGGACTGGATATGCCGGAAGTGTCGCTGGTGGCGATTCTGGATGCGGATAAAGAGGGCTTTCTGCGCTCAGAACGGTCGTTGATTCAGACCATCGGCCGTGCGGCGCGAAACCTGAATGGCAAGGCGATTCTGTACGGCGATAAAATTACCGGCTCGATGCAGCGTGCGATCGATGAAACCACGCGGCGCCGGGAAACCCAGCTGCAGTTCAACCGCGACAACAACATCACGCCGATCGGTGTGCAGAAGAATGTCGCCGATATTATGGAGATGGCGGCGGCACCGGGTGGGCGCGGTAAGCGCGGCCGCAAAGTCGCGGAGCCGGGCGCTGATTATATTGTGGACGCGCAGAATATGAGCCCGGCGGTGCTGTCCAAGCATATTGCTGAGCTGGAGAAGAAGATGCTGGAGCATGCGAAAAATCTGGAATTTGAGGATGCGGCGCGGCTGCGGGATCAGCTCAGTGAGCTAAAAGACGGGGTTTTTCTGGCATCTTAGCCGGATTGCTCAGCGCACTTCCCAAGCGCGCCGTGGGTCTATAAAATGCGCGCCTCGTCGCCCCCCTTTTGCGTCCTTAGCTCAGTTGGTTAGAGCGCTACCTTGACATGGTAGAGGTCACTGGTTCGAATCCAGTAGGACGCACCAATTCCCGCTTTCTCCGTCGTACAACACCTCAGATGTTGTGTCAGGCGCCGAACAGCCATGTATGCAATAGCCGCCCCGGCATCAATGCAAACGAGCCGGCGATGATTAAACCACCGACATAAAGCCCGATCATATTGATGCCGTGCAATACGACTTTGTGGGCGCGCGCTGCGAAATAGGCGGTGGGCACGGTGACGATGGTGAGCAGGCTCAGCGCATGGATATAGCCAAAGTGGCCGAGAAAAACCGGCCCGATTGCAGCGGGTATAAAAAGCGTAAAAACGCCGGTGAATAACATCAGGCCCATATAGAGCCGGCCGAGCTGACGGTGTAGCGGCGTACCTTTGCGGCGCAGCATCAGATAGGTACCGATAAAGAACGCCGGTACCACGGTGGCCAGATGAATCAGCGCGAGTTGGTGGTAATCGGGCATCAGCGATACCGGCGCTTGGTGTACGCTGTATTAAGCGGTCTTTGACAACACCGATAACTTCGGTGCCTTGGCCTTAGCATGGGACTTGGTCTGCGCGGGGAACTCTTCCAGCAGGTGATCGAGCTTGCGCCCGATGCGGGTGCTGAGCTCAATATGGTCGATTTGCGGCCAGGTTGCGCGCTCACCGGCATCGATCAATTGCAGTAATTCGCTTTCATCAATATGCGACAGCACCTTGCGCGGGTCGATCCAGCGGAAGGAGGGCGCGATATTGATATCGCCGGTGTATTCCTGATTCAGCAGCGTATGCACACCGTTGATAGCGAGATTCAGGCGCGGCCAGTTTTTCAGGTAGCGCCGTGAAAATTGTTGATAGGCGCCGATCGACTCGCGCAGGGTGTAATGGCCGATCTGTCCGAACAGTTTCAGTATGCCGCTTTTGGATTCGCCGAGATTGATAAACGGCAGCACCATCGGGTTGATCATGCTGACAATGAAATGGTTGACGCCGAACAGCCGCGCCAGTCGTTTGGCGGGTAGGTCGCCGGAAACCGAACCATCCACCCAGCGACGGTTCGCCAAGTATGACGTTTCTTCGCCGTGTACATCTTTTGCGCGCAGGCTCACCGACGGGAACACGCCCGGCACGGCGCAGGACGCCATGACCGCAGAGCGAATGGTGACGTTGGGCGAGGCTTTTGCGTTGAGCAGGCGCGAACTCTGGTTGAGTTTTGCCGGTGATACAGAAATATTCAGGCTGCGTCCGGTTTTGTTATACGCCTCTTCAAAGGTCATATCCGGCACAACGCGTTCCAGAATTTCAGTCAGGGTGCTCTCATCTAACTGGGTGCGGTTGCCCCAGAACAGACGCTGCAGAATATTCGCTTCCCGCGACATCTCTAAAAGCAGTTGCTTGTGATCGAAATACTGCTCGAGCTCATCGTCGGTGTGGGTGCCGATCACGGCGGCGACCAGCGAGCCGGCACTTGAGCCGGATAACACGGTGGGCAGCAGGTCGTGCTCCATCAGCGCCTTAACCACGCCCAAGTGAAAATAGCCGAGCGAGCCGCCGCCGCTCAGCATCATCGCAGAGCGTCCGAAACAATCACTGGCGCGGTGGAACAAGTCAATCTTCTTGGCGCGGCTGATAATTTTTTCGTCGACTTCGGCAATGTCCTGCAGTGCTTCACAGATTTCATTGACATAGTCTTCTATCAGTTTTTTGGTGCCTAACAGCGAACGGGAGTGCAGGGCAGCGCTGCCCATACCGCCCATATTGCCGTGCACGCCTTCATTGAGGGCGAACACCAGACCGTGCCAGTCGCCTTCTTCGCGGCGTTTGCAAATCAGTTCATAGCGTTCGCGAATGGTTTCGTAGTCATACAGCGCGGTTTTATCCCGCTGTTTCCATATCGCCCAACCGGAAAGATCATCATAAGACGCCGCGGCGCTGCGCCATTCTTCATAAGTTGTGGCGCGCTCCATCTGTTTCTCAAGACGCTGCAACTCTGCGGATTCCGACATATTTTGACTCGTGGGTGTATCTGAAAGAGGTGAAACCGGCGCCGCGTACTGCAGGCGCTTGTGACATAAACCTAGGCGGGCATTTTAACAGTAAGGCGCTGAAAATTCTAAATTTCCTGCAGCGAAGAACTATTGGCGCGTAACTGCCGCTAACGGCTCAAAATGGCGGTCAAAGCCATTGTCATATGGGGCATATTGGCCTCGCTCAAGCCTGCCACATTGATTCGGCTGCTGCTGACCATATAAATGCCGAATTCTTCACGCAGCACCGCGACTTGCTCCGGCGTGATCCCGAGAAACGAAAACATGCCGCTTTCCTTGGCGATAAAACTGAAGTCCCGCGGGGCGCCGGCCGCTGCTAACGATTGGCTGAGCAATTGCCGCAGGCCATTGATACGTTCGCGCATAGTGTTGAGTTCAGACTCCCATTCCGCCCGCAGCGCCGGATCGCTGAGTACCGTTTGCACCAATAGCGGGCCCCAAGAGGGCGGCATACTCCAGCTGGCCCTCGCGATGGCGCAGAGTTGACTGAGCGCAATTTCAGCCTGTGCCGGTTCGGCGGCGATCACCGTGAGGCTGCCGGTGCGTTCGCGATAGAGGCCAAAGTTTTTGGAGCAGGAATTGGCCAGCAACATTTCCGGCACGGTGGCGCCGAGCAGGCGCAGACCGGCGGCGTCCGCATCGAGCCCGTGGCCAAGACCGAGATAGGCGACATCCACCAGCGGCATCAGCCCGCGTTCGGCGCAGAGCGTGGCCAGTTGTTGCCACAGCGCCGGGTCCGGATCGGCGCCGCAGGGATTGTGGCAGCAGCCGTGTAACAGCACAACATCGCCGGCGTCGGCTTTGCCCAGTGCGGCCAGCATGGCGTCGCTGTCGATGCCTTTTTTAGCGTGGTCGTAATACGGATACTCAACGATTTGAACGCCGGCGGCAGATAGCAACGGTATGTGGTTGGCCCAGGTCGGGTTGCTGACCCAGACTTTGGCGCCCGGCCGTGCCCGCTGAATCAGTTCCGCGGCGAGCCGCAATGCGCCGCAGCCGCCAGGGGTTTGTACACTGCGGCAGCGGTCAGCGCTCAACGCGGCGTGGTCGGCGCCGAGTAATAGGGTTTCGAGCTTTTGCAG
>JBFJYC010000286.1:0-3930 GCA_041622815.1 Spongiibacteraceae bacterium
ATGCGGTGTCGGCACCGGTATTCGGCGGCAAGAAACGTATTCGCACATTCTACGATCCGGCGCAGCAGGGCGGTGCGGTTGTCGAAGAAGTGAAGTCGCTATTTGCCGAAGGCTTCGACGTGCAGGACGATGCGCGCTTGATCGGGTTGCTGTCCCACGCTGACCAACGGGTACGCCTGAACGCACAGTTCGAACTGGTCAACCGCGGTATGGCGGCGCAGCTGAATGCTGTGGCGGTCAGTGCAGCGCAGCCGGAACTGGCGCGGATTCATGCGATCTGGGGTCTGGGGCAGCTCGGCGCCGGGGCATTGGCGTGGCAGGATTTTTCCGTGTTCAGCGATGAAGTGCTGGCGCAGGCGGTGAAAATCGCCGGTGACAGCGGCGCGCTCGCGCTGCAGCAGGCGTCGCGAGAGCTGATCGGCCATAGCAATGCCAGAGTCAGTTATTTCGCGGCAATGACCGCAGGCAAGTTGCGCGACAAGGCGGCAATACCCGCACTGCTCAGGCTGGCGGCGCAGGTTGCTGGCAATGCCGGTACAACATCGGACCCGCATTTACGGCATGCGGTGGTGTGGGCATTGGCGGCGATCGGTGACAGGAAAGCGGTGAAAAGCGCCGCAGCGGATGCGGATGCGGCGGTGCGCATGGCCGTGCTACTGACACTGCGCAAATGGCAAGACCCGCAGATTGCAGATTATCTGGCAGATAAGGATCCGTGGCTGGTGGCCGAAGCCGCGCGCGCGATTTACGACCTGCCGCTCGCGACGGCGATGCCGCGGTTGGCGGCCCTCGCTACACATCCGACGGTAATCAATAACGATAATCCGCAGCTTAGCTATGCGCTGCACCGGCGCGTTATTCATGCGGCGGTGCGGGTTGGGGGCGAGCAGGGCGCGCGCTATCTGCTCAGCTATGCCGCTGATACCAGCAAGCCGAAAGCGATGCGCGAACACGCACTGATGGCCCTGAAAAACTACACCAAGCCGGCGCCGCTGGATGCGGTGATCGGTATGTACCGGCCGATTCCCGAACGCGATGCCGTAGTGGTTTATGCTGCGATTGATGACTTGATGCCGGCGCTGGTGAAAGGTGATCTCGGTGAACGGGCGCTGGAAGTGGCGGTGCACTACGGCCGGGTGCCCTTGGACGACAAAGAATTACTGGCGATGCTCAAAGATAAATCGACAGCTGCAGCCAATCAGCTGAGTGCGATGCAGGCATTGATGGGGCGCGATAGCGCGCGGCGTTCCGGTGTTTTGGCGGCGGCGGTAAAACTGTCCCGTGCATCGGATGCTCCGGCGTTGCGCGTAGCCGGTCTGGAGGCACTCGCGGTACTCGACAGGAAAACCGCTTCGGCTGAGGCGGTAGCTGTCGCCTCCCGCGCCGCCACAGTGCTGGAGCAGCAGGCGGCCATCACATTATTGGGCGAACTCGGAGGCGAAGAAGCGGAGCGCTGGCTGGGCAAGGCGCTTGCAGCGCTGGCGGAACGTAGCCATGCGCCCGGCACGGGACTGGAGATTCTGGCAGCGGCGGAAAAAGTCGGCGGCAGTGCTGTGCAGGCGCAAATGCCGCGCTATCTGGCGAGTCTGCCCGCGGGCGATGTTGTCGCCGTGCGTCACACCACGCTGGCGGGCGGTGATGTCAGCCGCGGCCGGTCGAAGTTTCAGACCGGCGGTGATTGCCTGCGCTGTCACGCGGTAGACGGTGAGGGTGGCAATGCCGGACCGGATCTGGCCGGTATCGGCGCGCAATACAGTGCGCTGTATTTATTGGAAGCGATGGTGACACCGGGCTCGGCGATTGCGCCGGGTTTCGGATCGGTGTCCTTGAAGCTGAAAGACGGCAGTCGGGTCAGCGGCATTATGGTCGGTGAAGATGACACTAGTCTCAGTGTGCGCGCCCATAGTGCCCATGGCGAGGGCGGTGCGTCGCGCATACAGAAAGCCGACATCGAACAGCAGAACGGGCCGGTCAGTGGTATGCCGCCCATGGGTCTGGTGCTGTCGGCCTATGACCTGCGCGATATTATGGCCTACCTGCAATCGTTGAAATAATTTTGCACGATCAGACAAGACAGCCGGGTAATCAACTCACCAAGGGTGAGCGGACGCGTTCCAAAATTCTGGATGCCGCCGCCGGGCTGTTTGCGCAGCAGGGATATGATCGCACCAGTCTGCGCGATGTGGCCGCGCTGGTCGGTATTCAGGAGCCGGGCATCTACCGCTATTTTGAAACCAAAGATGCCTTGTATAGTTGCGTGCTCGAGTTGGGTCTGCAGCCGCTAGTCGATCATTTCGATAATCTGTTCAGCCGGCAAACGGACCCGAAGGCGATCGGCGCCTTGCCCGCTGAAATGTTCGGGCTACTCTGTGCACACCCGCAAACCGCGCGCTTATTGGCCAATGCCATGGCGGCGCCCCAGTCGGCGGCAGCGCGGCAGCCGGTAGAGCGCTGGTTGGCGCGGTTGTTGGAGCAAGGGCAAAGAGTCATGTCTTTATCCGGCTTCGGCGATGACCCGCGGTTATCACTGTTTATTGTTAATATGTTCAATGTCAGTATCGGCTTCTTCAGCAGCGATAGCTTATTCGATTTGCTCGGCGAAACGCGGAACAGCGCAGATCCCGCATTGCGCGAGCTGCAACAGCAGTTTGTTGCAACCATGGCCCGGGCCTGGGCTGAGAGTTTCCCGACAATTAGTGAATCCAACACATAGAGGAGTTTTAGATTAGTGAAGATTTTGCGCGGCATTATTTTGTTAGCACTGTTATCGCCTAATTCCGTACTGGCGCAGTTCACCTATGAGCTACATGCGGCCTCCACCGGTTTGGGCGGCACCGTCGGCTACCGCTGGTCGGAGCAGTTTGCGGCGCGCGGCGGTTGGCAGGGCCTTAAGATCAACGATATCGACGTTGATGTTGAGCAAGATAATCAGGCGGGCGGTGTCGATACGCTCAAGCATAACGGTGACGGCACTTTGAATGTCGGTCATATGCTGGTCGACTGGTACCCCACCGGCGGTCGTTTCCGGATCAGCGCCGGGGCGATGATTAATCTGAGCTCAATTGACGTGACATCGACTTGTAATGCGCCCGATACTGGGCCGGTTATCAATCCAATACCTGGAAACTGCGAGTTTGGTGTCGGCGCCTTCAACGCGGGTGAGTTAGGCGAGGTAAAAACTGACATTGAATTTAATACCCTGGCCCCCTATGTCGGCATCGGCTGGGGGCATAAGGCCAATGAACGCTGGGCGGTGGTGGCAGACATCGGTCTCGCTTTTACCGGCTCACCGAAGGCGGATATGCGCGCTACGGGCAGCTGTAATGAGAGTGCCGCCTGCCGGCAGCAGATCGAAAACGAAGAAAAAGAACTCGAGAAGGATCTGGAAAATCTCAAGCTGTACCCGGTGCTGTCCCTCGGCTTCAGCTACCGCTTCGCCCGCTAGCGGGGCAAGCGGGGCCCAGCCTTGGTGCGGCCCCGCTGAATTTCCCGCCCGATCCGGGTGGGGTTAACCGGATGTTCATCTCCGGTCTGTAAACTCTTTGGGTGTTGGTTCTGAGGCCACTCGCGGCCTTCGGGCAAATTGCCGTTCTGAATTGTGACTCAGATTTGTTTCTGGCATCAGGATTGCATTGATTCAGGTAGCGAAATCGAGTCTAATTCGCGACCCGAAATTCCACCCTGAGCAGTCGAGGATACAAAAGATGGAAAGGAAACCTTTTAGCAAAACAGTTGATGCCCTGAATAAAGGGTATAGCAGCGCGATTGAGGCTTATGCCAAATTGCCAAAAGCCGCCAATATGAACGAGATGTATGAGAACTTTCTCGCCGCCGGTATTCTGGGTGTAGCTAATTTCTCTGTGCATGCATTTGAAAATGAGCCGCAGGAAATCGAAATTCCTGAAACAGGAAAAGCGGCATAACTGATGG
>JBFJYC010000287.1:0-3865 GCA_041622815.1 Spongiibacteraceae bacterium
GCAATCGCCTGCGCGATGAACTGGCCGCGCGACCGGGCATTCCTGAAGTCGATCTGCGCGAGCCGCGTAAATATGAGCTTGCCATCGAAGTCTCCGAGGAAGATTTGCAGCGCTACAAGCTGAGCTTCGATGACGTCGTCCGCGCCATACGCAACTCCTCCCTCAACGTACCCGGTGGCAAGCTGCGCACCGGTTCCGGCGATATTCAGATTCAAACCCGCGCCCAGGGCTACGTCGCGGCGGACTTTGAAAATCTGGCGCTGATTAATAGCCCCGACGGCGCCGTGGTCCGCGTCGGTGACGTCGCCAAGGTCATCGACGGTTTCGAAGAACGCGACATTATCAGCCGTTTCAGCGAGAAGCCGTCACTGACACTGGACGTATCGATCAGCACCAATCCCGATATTGTCCGCGTCAGCGATACCGTGCGTGCCTTTATCGATGAAGTTCAACCGACGTTGCCCGACGGCGTTGAGCTCTATTTATGGCGGGATATGGCAGATCCGTTTAAAGCCCGTATTTCAACGCTGATGCAAAACGGGCTGGGCGGTTTGGCACTGGTGTTCACCCTGCTACTGCTGTTCCTGCGGCCGCTACTCGCGCTGTGGGTGTGTGTCGGCATAGCGGTCGCGTTCTTCGGCGCCATCGCACTGATGCCGGTACCGGGCATTACCCTGAATATGGTGTCGCTGTTCGCGTTTATTATGATTCTCGGTATTCTCGTTGACGATGCCATTATCGTCGGTGAGTCCATACATCGTCATCAGGGCGAAGGTGAGGACGGTCTCGAAGGCGCTATTGCCGGCGTCCAGCAGGTGAAGAAGCCGGTGCTGTTTGCGGTTATCTCGACGATGATCTTTTTTATACCGTTCTTTACGCTCGGTGAGGATCAACCGGAAGCGGTCAACCTCGCCTGGGTTGTGATGCTGGCACTGACCTTCTCGCTGGTTGAATCGCTGCTGATATTACCGGCCCACCTGGCGAGCATGAAACCTGAGCGCCCGATTAAAATACTGGCGCCTCTCAACTGGCTGCGCCGCAAATGTGCCAACGGTATGCACCACGTCGCCGAGAATTACTACGGCCCGGCACTGCGTACCTGCATGGACTGGAGCGGAACAACGCTTATTGTGTTTATTCTGTTCTTCTTCGTGATTGTCTCGGTCGTTACCGGCGGTTGGATGCGTTCAAGCTTTTTTCCGGTGGTAACAGTCGATTTTCTTAATGCCGAAGTCACCCTCTATGAGGGCGCGCCGTTTGCGGTTAACGAAGCGGTGTTGCACCAAGTCGAGCACGCAGCGAGAGAATTACGCGACGAACTCAACAATGATCCGGATATGCCCGGCGGTGGGCACATTGAGGCGTCGACCTACTCCAGTTCAGTACGTGTTTCACTGGAACTACTCGATCTGGAAGAGTCCGGCGTGTCGCCGGCCGCGCTGAAAACGCGCTGGCTCGAGCTCATCGGCGAGCTTGCCAATGTCAAAGATTTCAATATCGCCTATACGGTTTTCAATCTCGGCAAGCCCATCCAGTTACAGGTTGCCACCGAAAATCTGGAAGACCTTAAACAGATCAGCAACGAGCTGAAAGAATCCTTGCAGCGTTTTCCCGGGGTGTTCAATATCCGCAGCAGTCTCGAAGACCCGGTATCCGAACTCCGCCTGATTCTCAAACCTCATGCGGAAACGCTGGGCATTTCGCTGAATGATGTTGCCAACCAGGTACGCCAGGGATTTTATGGGGTTGAGGTGCAGCGAATTCCGCGTAAGCGGGAAGACGTAAAAGTCATGGTCCGCTATACCGCCGGTGAACGTCGCTCGGTGGAAGACCTGAGAAATATGCGTATTCGTACCGCCAGTGGTGATGAAATTCCCTTCGACGCGGTCGCGCGTTGGGAGTTTACCGACAGCTATAGCAAGATTGATCACCTCGACCGGCGCCGCGTTGCGCAGGTCAGCGCGGAAATTCAAAGCGGCTTCAGCCCGCGGCCGGTGATCGCGCAGGTGATGGCAGAAAAAGTGCCGGACTGGCAGCGCCGTTTTGGTGTGGTAGAAGTCCGGACCCGCGGTGAATCCCAGGAAGAAGAAGACTTTATCAACCAGAGCATGCAGTTATTTGCCGGCTCTATGCTGGTGATCTACGGCCTGTTCTCGATTGTGTTCAAGAGCTGGACACAGCCTATCCTGGTGATGTCTGCCATCCCTTTCGGTTTTGCAGGATCGATGATCGGGCACCTGCTATTCGATCAGGAGATCACCATGTTCTCGATTCTGGGGGTGATCGCCGTCGCCGGCGTTGTCGTCAACGACAATCTGGTCATGATCGACCGGATCAACCGTTTGCTTGCGCAGGGCAAAGACATTACCCATGCCATCCGTCGCGGCGCGCAGGATCGTTTCCGCGCCATCATCCTCACGTCGGTCACCACTTTTGTCGGCCTGTTGCCGGTGATGATGGAAAACAGCACGCAGGCGCAATTTCTGCGACCGATGGTGCTGTCCCTCGCCTTTGGTATTGTGATCGCGACCTTTGTCACCCTGCTGATGGTGCCCTGCCTCTATAGCTGGGGCGACAAGACGATGCGTCGCTTGTCCGGTGTGACCCCAGGCATCGCCTCGCAAACCAGCTGATCCAAGGTTGATATAGAGCCAGCCCAAAGTGCTCGCGCGAATTTCGGTAATATTCACACCCTGCCCCTAAGTGCATACACCTAGGCCGTGGGCGGGGATATAGTTCGGCCATCTGATGAGTTACAGATTCAAACGCAATCAGCTATCTCTATTGGAGATCACATGAAAACTTCGCCACTGAAAACTTTAGCCGCTGCGACAGCACTAATATTTACCGCACATTCCCAGGCCGGCGTTATTACTGTCGACGGTATTAACACCGGCAACGAATACACCAATGTGTACTCGCTGAACTATGTGATAGGTGGTGACAATGTGGAAGGCAAGCTGAGTCTTGCCCGCGGCAGCAATGCCGACGGCGTGACCGGCGGCAGCGACGACATTTTTTTACTCTGGGAAATTCCGACCGAATATCAGGATCTAACCTTCGGTGAGAACGCAGCGCCCGGTTGGGGCAGCAAAAGGGATAGAGCGAAATACGACAGCATTCAGGGCAGTGAATATCTGGGCTTTGACTTGGAAATCTTCAGAGACAATAAAGTCGAAACCACAGAAATCAAAGTAAAAATGAAGGATGCCGGTAGCGATGGTGTCGGAACAGGCTACGAGATCGATCGCAACGGTGACGGCGCCCTGCTGGCCGCATCTACCTCGCTGGACCACAACATCCAATTGTTTGGCAATCAGTTCATCGTTGACTCACCGGACTGCGGATCAATTATCGCCAGTGACGGATCGCGCACAGCAACCAGCGACGCCGATTGTTATGCGAACCACGACGCGCCCGGCTATGAATTCGCCCACATCTACGAGATGCAGTTTGACGGCTCGCTGTTTAATTTTGACGATCTCGTTGAATTCATCACTAAACTCAGCAACTCAGACGGCCATGCTTCACCGCCCAAGAACGACAACTCCATCGTTAATCCGACCTGCATCGAAGATAACAACTGCACACCGGTGACTGAAGTTCCGACGCCGCCGGTATTGCCGCTGCTGCTGACCGCACTCGCCGGTATCGTGCTGCGCCGCCGTATCACCTGAGTGCACCCGCGCTTGAAAATAAAAAGCCCGGCAATTAGCCGGGCTTTTTTATGCCTGCATTTCGTTAACTTCAGGCGCTGACGCGCTGCTCATTCAACAACGGATCATTCGGCGGATTGAGAATACAGCTGGTGCCGGCCGGGTCGTAAATCATCGGCACGCAGCCGTTGCAGTTGGTACAACCGGAC
>JBFJYC010000288.1:0-3865 GCA_041622815.1 Spongiibacteraceae bacterium
CGCGAGTTGCCACCAACCGAACCGGTTCTTCACCGATGGCCTCGTACGCTCCAAGGCGGTGGGGCCATCGCGACGCAACGCGCCGACGGCGGAGCGCTTAGCGACGACCTGGAAATGACACAAGTCGGCATACGCGCCGATTGGCAGACCAATGCCGGCGACCGAATTACGGTTCAGGCCGATGGCTACCAGAACGGCCTGAGCAATGCCGGTGCCGGCGCCAAAGACGACTATGAACATGGCGCGACTTTCCTGACGCGCTGGGAGCACGTGCTTGATAACGGGTCCGGTGTTCAGGTGCAGTTTTACTGGGACCATACAGAGCGTTTTAGCCCGAATGTATTTGGCGAAAAGCGGGATACTTTTGATCTCGACTTCCGCCACAATTTTAGTAATGGCGCACACAATGTGGTGTGGGGCGGTGGCTACAGAACGTCACGGGATAAACAGGCGTCTAACGTCCCCACCCAGCTTTTTGTTCCTAAAATCCGCTCTGTGAATAGTGCCAACCTGTTCGTCAATGATAAGTTTGATGTCAATGAAGACTTATCTCTCACATTCAGCACCCGCTTTGAATATAACGACTTTACCGATCTTGAAGTACAACCGAGTGTACGTTTTAGCCAGCGCCTGAGCGATTCAGCAACACTATGGGGCGCTATTTCCCGCGCCGTCCGCATTCCCAACCGGCTCGACCATGATCTGTTGGCGCCTTTCGGCAATCCCAAATTCGAGGCCGAAGAACTGCTCTCGCGTGAACTCGGCTACAGACGGCTATTACGCGAAAATGTCAGCGTCGATATTGCGATCTTTTATAACAATTACGATCAGCTGCGCGGCGTGGAGCCGAATCCGGCGTTGCTGCCGGTGGTTTTCGGCCCGATTGTAAACAACTATAGCGCTACTACCCGTGGGATTGAGCTGACCGGCTACTGGCGGGCCAGCGACACCTTTGATTTACACACCGGCTACACTTATTTTGATATCGATATGAAACCGGATGCGGGCACACTGGATACCAACACCGAGTCAATCGAAAACGAATCGCCCCGACATCAGGCATCGGTCCGCCTAGACTGGCGGCCGAACGATAAAACCACCATTGGCGGACATCTTCGCCATGTCGGCAGCATCGACGGTCTGGAATCAGGGTCGCCGGGCGATACTTTGCCTGATTACACCGAGCTGGATTTACGTATCAGCTGGAAACCCGACCCTACACTGGAGTTTGCAGTGGCCGGGCAAAACCTTCTCAGCAGCTCGCATGCTGAATGGGGTGTAGATAACGGTTCAAATGCTGCAGAAACGGCAGCCAGCCCCGAAGTCGAGCGCGGCGTGCTCGCCGAAATCATCTGGCGGCCAGCGGGTAACAAATAATGCACGCACCGAAAGCCTTAATTAGGGGGGGGCTGCTGACGCTGGCGATGCTGGCATCCGCCGGCGCCGCCGCGACGGATCTCGAGCAGCGCGTCAAAGCCGCCTACCTTTACAACTTTGCAAAATTTGTCGAATGGCCGCAAAGCAGCGGCGGGGTCGGCGACGCCGTCGATATCTGCGTATTTTATGACGCCGAGTTTGAACAATTACTGCAGAAAATATTCACCGGAAAAACGGTATCCGACAAGCCGGTTATGGTGCATACGGCACGCGAAATGCCGCCGTCAACCCGCTGTGACATTGTGTTTGTTGGTGCAGAGGTCCGCCGCGATGATGTACAAACCGGCATGCAGGGCATGGCTGAGCAACCGATACTAACCGTCGGCGAATCTACGGATTTCACCCGCGACGGTGGCGCCATCCGGTTTATGCAGGTCGATGGCAAGCTTCGATTCGAAATAGACCTCGGCAATACCCAGCGCACCGGACTGAAAATCAGCTCAAAACTGTTGCGCGTCGCCAAAGTCATTCCGGCCAGAGCTTCCTAAATTTATGGTGGATTCGGAGCCGGCACGCTCGCTTCTGCAGAATATGCCACTGCGGCGCAAGCTGCGCTTCACGGTCATTGGCGCGACATTACTGACGCTGATACTGGTCATGAGCTCCTACGTCGCCTACGAATGGCTGGCGATCAATCAGCAGTTACACGATGATCTGGTCGTCAGAGCCCGGATTATCGCGACCAACAGCACCGCGGCGCTCTCATTCAACGACGCTGAATCCGCCGAAGAAATACTCGACGCACTCTCGGCAGCCGCTGATGTGCTATCCGCCTGCACCTATAAAAGTGCGGGTGCGGGTGCGGGTGCGGGTGCGGCAGATGCGACTTTATTCGCGAGCCACCATCGCGACGGGGTCACCCGCCCCTGCCCTGCAGATTTAAGCAACAACCGGGAAGCGGCGGCGGGCACAATGAGCGTCGTCCAGCCGATCAGTCTGGACGATGAGGTGCTGGGTAGTATCTTTATCGAGGCGGATTTACAGCAGCTCTGGCAGCGCGTCAACGCGCTGGCACGCATGAGTGCGATCATCACCGTTTTCATTCTCATTCTTGCCTTCGCCTTAACACGACTGGTTGAAAGAGCGATTGCCCAGCCGATCATGCGGCTGCACACGGTCGTTAGTGAGGTGTCCGGTTCCAGAAATTACGCGCTGCGTGCGGAGCCCGCCGGTAACGACGAAATCGGTGCCCTGATCACCGGCTTCAACGATATGCTTTCGCAGGTTGACCGTCGCGACCGCGATTTACTGACCGCGCAGACTGATCTCGAAGACCAAATTGAGAAACGGGACCGCGCCAACCGCGAGCTGCAGAGCACACTGCAAAAACTGGAGACGACGCAGGAACAACTGGTGCAGTCAGAAAAAATGGCGTCACTGGGCGGACTGGTTGCCGGCGTCGCCCATGAAATCAACACGCCCATCGGCGTTGCACTAACGGCAGCATCCACATTGCAGTCCCGGACACGGGAGCTGAAAACCGCTTACGACAACGCCTCCATCGGCAAGCGCCTGCTTGAAACCTACGTCGCCCACGCCGCTGAAATTTCGGAAATGATCGAGAAGAATCTGTCGCGGGCCGCCGAACTGATACAGAGCTTTAAACAGGTCGCCGTCGACCAGACCAGTAGCGAGCGCCGGACTTTTGATCTGCGCGAGTACATCGACGAAACATTGCTGTCGCTAAAACCCCGCCTGAAGAACGTGCCCTATACGTTGACGGTGGACTGCGCCGGCGGTATTACCCTCAATAGCTACCCCGGGGCGATTTCGCAGGTACTCACCAACCTGATAGTAAACTCGCTTACCCATGCCTTCGAAGGCCGCGATACCGGCGCTATGCATATTGCAGTGACCAGTGAAGCGGACAAAATCTCCCTCGACTATACCGATGACGGCATCGGCATGGACGCCAATAGCAAGCCACGCATTTTTGATCCGTTTTTCACCACCAAGCGCGGCCAGGGCGGCAGCGGCTTGGGCATGCACATTGTATTCAATCTGGTGACCAGCACCCTTGGCGGCACTATAAATCTTGTTCCGACCGATACCGGCATGCACTTCCATATCACTATCCCGCTACAGGCACCGGCATGAAAGATAACGACGACAATCTGAATCTGGTTGACGACAGCGACCACATCCCAAGGGGTGAGCCTTGGAAAATATTAATTGTCGATGACGAGCCGGAGGTGCACGACATCACTACGGTCGCGCTTTCGAACTTCACCTTTGCGAACTGTGGCATTGAATTTATTCACGCCTATTCCGGCGCAGAGGCCACAAAGATTGTCGATGAAACCGACGGCATCGCCGTCATGCTTGTTGACGTTGTTATGGAGCACGATCACGCCGGACTGGATTTCGTCAGATATGTAAGAGAGGTCGCCAAGTGCAAATTCGTGCGGATCATCCTGCGCACCGGCCA
>JBFJYC010000289.1:0-3828 GCA_041622815.1 Spongiibacteraceae bacterium
ATAAAACCCTCTGAGGGATTCGCCATGAGATTGCACGACTTCCTAGAATTCTACGCCCGCGAAACACCAGACCATGTATTTGGCGAGTTTGTCGGCACTCAATTCAGTTATAAATCAGCTAACGCCCGTGCGAATCAGTTTGCCCGGGCGCTACAGGCCAGCGGCGCAGGGCACGGCAAACGCTTTGCCTACCTGTCAAAAAATTCCTTGGATTTCTGCCTAATGTATTACGCCGCCGCCAAATGCGGCGCGATACCGGTGCCGCTCAATTATCGGCTGGCGCCTGCAGAATGGGCCTATATCATCAATGATTCCCAAGCCTGCATGGTGCTTGCCAGTACCGAGTTCCAGCCGGGGATTAACCAGGTGCGCGACGAGTTGAGCGCTGTCGATGGCTATATCAGCACTCAGGCAGCCAGTGGTCACTGGCCGGCCTTTGAAAATTGGCTAAGTGGACACCCCGATCATAATCTTGATGCGCCAATCACCGAAGACGATCAGCTCTATCAGATGTACACCAGTGGCACGACGGGGCACCCCAAGGGCGTAGTCCTGTCTCACCGCGCGGTAATATCCAATCTGCGGATGTGGGACGCCCTGATGCCTTTGCGGGAAGGTAGCGAGCGCATGCTTATTGTTGCACCCCTATACCATGCGGCGGCGGCTGTGGTCGGCTGTATGTTCAGTATCAGCCATGGCAGCACTCTGGTCGTGCATGCGGACTTTATCCCCCGGCAGGCGGTCGACAGTCTGATAGCAGACAATATTACAGCCGTCGGCATGGTACCCGCGATGATTCAGGCCTGCCTGGTCATGGTGCCCGATATCGCGGAGCGAAAGTTTCCGGAGCTGCGCCAGATGGGCTACGGCGCGTCACCGATAGCGGCTCAAACGCTGCAGCAAGCGATGAACATATTTCAGTGCGACTTTGTACAAGGTTTCGGCATGACCGAAACGAGCTCGCTGGCATGCGGGCTCAGCGCGCGCGACCATCAGCGGGCACTGAACGATAAACCCGAACTACTGCGTGCCGCGGGCCGGCCGGTGCTCGGCACTGAAATAAAAATTATCGCCGATGGAAAGGAGCTGTCGGTCGGAGAGGTCGGTGAAATTGTACTGCGCGGCCCGCAACTCATGGACGGCTACTGGAATCTGCCGGAAGCCACAAGCGCCGCCCTACAGCACGGCTGGATGCATACCGGTGATGCGGGCTCTGCAGATGAAGAGGGTTATATTTACATCAAGGACCGCATCAAGGACATGATCGTCTCCGGCGGCGAGAATGTGTATCCCGCTGAGGTGGAAAACGCACTATTCAAGCACACCGCTGTTGGCGATGCCGCGGTGATCGGCATTCCCAGTGAGCGCTGGGGTGAAACTATTCTGGCCTTTGTGGTGTTGCGCGAAGGGCAAGTGGTCGAACCGGAATCACTGCGCGAACACTGCCGCGAACATCTGGCAGGGTATAAAGTACCCGCGCAGATAGAATTTATCGGCGAGTTGCCGCGCAATGCAAGCGGCAAAGTGCTGAAGAAAAACCTGCGCGAACCCTACTGGAAAGGTCATGAGCGGCGTGTAGGGTAGGGCGCCATTACTAAACAACGGGGCTTCAATGTTTCAAACTGAATTAGATATCACAACAGCCGACGGCGCCATGAATACCTTCATCGTCCACCCCGAAGGCGTGGGTCCGTTTCCTGTGATCATCTGGCTGATGGATGCCCCGGGTAAGCGCGAAGAACTGCACCGGATGACAACACGACTGGCGGAGGCGGGTTACTACGTCATGCTACCCAATATGTATTACCGCCGCGTACGCGCATTCGACTACCTCCGTGATGGGCGCGATGTGATGTTTGAGCATATGATGTCGCTGAACTACGATCTGGTCTGCGCTGATTTTCAGGCCTTGTTAGATTATGCATCGACCGATGCAACGGCAGGAGACGGCAAGGCCGGCTGCGTCGGTTACTGCATGAGCGGGCCGTTTGTCTTTACTGCAGCGGCCCGTTTTCCCGAGCGCGTTGCAGCCGCGGCTTCAATTCACGGGGTAAATCTGTATTCCGATGCACCGGACTCACCACATTTGGCTGCCGACAAAATCAAAGGCGAAATGTATTTTGCCTGCGCCGATACCGATGAGTGGGCGCCCAAAGCAATGATCGACAATCTGGATGCTCACCTGAAAACTACCGGTATTAACTACCGCATTGAGTGGTTTGATAACACCGGCCACGGCTTCGTATTTCCGGGGCGCGGTGATTTATATAACGAAGCCGCAGCGGAAACCCACTGGCAAAGATTATTCGACTTATATGAACGCAACCTTTAAGCAGAATCCGGAGCTTAGCGAAGCGGATGCGCCGTTTACGCTGGTGTTCCCGGTGCCCATGGGCTGCTAGTGAGTATCCGCGGACGCTCATTTCACAAAGCACTCGGTCTGATGCTGGTACTGCCAATGCTGGGCTGGGCGTCAACCGGGCTGATATTTTTTGCCAAACCCGGTTACAAAGCTGCATACGCACCGCTGGCAATCAAAACCTACCCGCTAAGCTTAGACTTAAATATTGACGGCGCGCAGCAATGGCATGAGGTTCGCCTGCTAAGAACCGTGCTGGGCAGCCACCTGCTCGTGCAAGTTAACGGCATGCCTCAACATTTAGATCCCGCCACACTGCAGGCACTGCCACCGCCTAAAACCGCCGACGTCCGCCGCTTAATAGAAGATGCTGTTGCAGCGCAGCAGCAACGCTACGGCAGGGTCGTGAGCATCGATGGCACGGTTGCCCGGACCGATACCGGTGCGGAAATTACACTCGATTGGAATACACTTAAACTGAGCCAGCAGGGCAGAGATACCGCGCTGATAGAAACGCTCTATCGGATACACTATTTGCAGTGGACGCCCTGGGATAGCCTTAATCGTGTGCTTGGCGTGAGCGGCCTATTGTTGCTGACCGCACTGACCATACTCGGCGTGCGGATCTGGCTGCGCTCACTATCTCCTCCGGAACAGTCCGAAACTTAGCTGCCAACCGCCCGCAACGACAAATATACTTTTTTCATTTTCTCGATGTCGTGGGGTGTTTTTAAAAATCCGATGTAGTGACCGCGATCATTCAGAATCGCAATATTGCCACTGTGATCAACCTGATAGTTGCCGTCTTTGCCGGGCACCTTTACAAACGGCATATTGAGCGCGGTCGCAAAACGGTGCAGCTCCATAAAGTCACCGGTTAGGCCTTCGAACACCGGGTTGAAAAATCCGATATACGGCTTTAACACCGCCGGCGTATCCCGCGCCGGATCGACGCTGGTCATCATCACAGTCGTTGAAGCTTGTAAGTCCGCCGGCAACTCGCTGTAGAAACGGTTCAGCAGCGCCATGGTGGTCGGACAGATATCCGGACAGTAAGTAAAGCCAAAGAAAATCAGCCGCCAGCTTCCGGCCAGATCCTGTTCCGTAAAGTCTGCGCCATTGGCGTCGGTTAAGGTAAAGGCCGGCAGGCTGCGCGGCGTTTCAAATAGAAACGCATTATTCACCTGCAGCTCCAATGCACTCATCGGCCGCGGCCGCAGCGCATTGTAGAAAAATCCGACCAGTAGCAGCACAACCAGCACCGCAATCACGGACACGGTTTTACGAATATTGCGCTGCTGAGCGTTGCTGCCGCTGACGGTGTTCATAGTTTTATCGCGTAAATACGATGCTGAATGACGGCTCAATCAAATAATGGTCGAGCAGCATAATCAGAAACAGGGCCATCAAATAGATAATGGAGTACCGGAAAGTGGCCATCGGCACAGCCGGATCATCGCTGCGCATCA
>JBFJYC010000290.1:0-3775 GCA_041622815.1 Spongiibacteraceae bacterium
CTGATGGAGTCGACCGATCCTGACGTGCAGGCGAAGCGGCAGGCTTTCCTGATGGAGCAGGCGTCGGATCCGGTGAAAGCGAAGGCGTTTTTGATGGAGCGGGCGATGATTAATTGTGTGCGGGAGAGTTTGGCGGTCAGCTAGTTGCCGCTTATCCGGCAGCCCGTCCACGCAGGATTTTCGCGACACGCCGTGAATACATCCATGTAGGCTCGACGACAGCATCCATGCTGTCGACGGTCCCGAAAATCCTGCCTGAACCCGCTGCCTGCTATCGAGCAAGGGCGTTACAAATGTCACGAGGTATGTATGGAAACCAGCAATAAAACCGCCAGGGAAATATATCAGGAAGTTAAAGCCAATCCGGCCCGCGCGCGATTCGGGTTTGGCGAGAAAGCGATTCTGGTCAATATCGATCCGCAGAAGGCGTATACCCGCACCGACCTTTTCAAGACGGCCTACGAGACCGACCCGCGCCAGCTGGAGTACGTTAATGAGTTGGCAAAAAAATTTCGCGCGCTGAACTGGCCGGTGGTGTGGACCCATGTCGCCTATATGGAATCCGGCGAAGACGCCGGCATTTGGGGCACGCGCACAGATACACCGGACAGCCTGCAGAACATCAAATTCGGTAGCGAGCGCAGCGAATTTGATGACCGGCTGGAAATCGATGAAGTGCGCGATGTGATCTATCTGAAGAAGATGCCCTCGGCATTTTTTGAAACGCAGCTACAGTCGCTGTGCGTATGGCATAAGGTCGATACGGTTGTGCTCACCGGCGGCTCTACCTCCGGTTGCATCCGTGCCACCGGCGTTGATTCCTTGTCGCGCGGCTACCGCACCATCGTTCCGGAAGAGTGCGTGGCGGATAAACATGAGAGCTATCACTTCGCCAACCTCACCGATCTCGCGCTGAAATACTGTGACGTGCTTGAAGTGCAGGAAGTGTTTGACTGGCTGGACGGTTTGCGCTGATGGCAGAGCAGAAAGAGTCGCCCGGCTACTACGACTACTGGCCCTATCGCGAGCGGCCGAAGATTGAATGGCCGAATGGTGCGCGGCTGGCGTTCTGGGTGGCACCGAATATTGAGTTCTACGAACTCGACCCGCCGGCCAATCCCTATCGCGCGGCGTGGCCACAGGCGACACCGGCGGTCAGCGGTTACAGCATCCGTGATTACGGCAACCGTGTCGGGCATAGCCGGCAGATGGCGTTGCTGGATAAATACAATATTCGCGGCTCTATTTCTTTATCGACCGCCTTGTGTGAGCACCACCCGGAGATTATCGAGGCCTGCAAAGCCCGTGACTGGGAGTTCTTCAGCCACGGTATTTACAACACGCGCTACACCTACGGGATGACCGAGGCGCAGGAGCGCGGGATGATCCGCGACTCCATCGAAACCATATACAAACATACCGGCCAGAAATGCGCGGGCTATCTGGCACCGGCGCTGTCGCATTCGGATTACACGCTGGATTTATTCGCAGAGGTGGGTACTGAGTTGTTCGGCGACGAGGCGGGCATCTATACCTGTGATCTGTTCCACGATGATCAGCCGACGCCGGTGCATCTGCGCTCGGGCAAGCGCTTTGTGTCGATCCCCTATTCGCTGGAAATGAATGACACCATTGCCTATGTGGTGAACAAGATTGAACCGCGTCGCTACGGGCAGCAGATCAAAGATTGTTTTGACCGGCTCTACGCCGAGGGCGCCGCCAGCGGCACCATCATGTGTATCCCGACGCATAATTATCAGGTGAGCTGTCCGCACCGGCTAAAAGCCTTTGAAGAGGCGCTGGAATATATCACCGGGCATAGCGATGTCTGGGTCACGACCGGGCGCGAGATCGCCGAATACGTGTTGGAAAATTATTACGACGATATCGCAGTGGATATAGCGGCTAAGCAAAGCGGCGTCGCCGGAGGTGCGCGCTGATGTCGTTGCCAAAAGATTATTTGCACTACCCGCATCGCAGCGCCGGCATGGATCACGATCGCTACGACTGGTCGCAGCTAGCCGAACGAAAAGCCGTACAGTGGCCCGGCGAAAACAAGCTCGCGTTGTGGGTGAATGTTGCGCTGCAGTATTTCCCGCTTAATCAGCAGGGTAAGCCGTTCAAAGTGCCCGGCGGCATGACCATGCCCTACCCGGACTTGCGCCATTACTCGCTGCGCGATTATGGCAATCGCGTGGGTATCTACCGCATGTTCGACGCTTTTGACCGCTATGGAATCAAACCGACGATCGCCGCCAATACCCGTCTGCTTGAGCGTTATCCCTATCTGGCGCAGGCGCTAAGAAGCCGCGGCGATGAAGTAATCTGCCACGGCTTGCATATGGATGCGCTGCATTACGGCGGTCAGGATGAAGCCGAAGAACGGGAGTTGGTTAAGCGGTCGTTGAATGGCTTGCGTGATCTCACCGGTGAGCCGGTACGCGGCTGGATATCACCGGCGCGCAGCGAGTCGGAGAATACCCCCGACCTGATCCGCGAGGCGGGTGTTGAATACTTCTGCGACTGGGTCAACGACGATATGCCCTATGCATTCCGTACCCGGGCAGGTGAGTTAACCGCGATGCCGCTGTCGCAGGAAATAGAAGACCGCTTTGTGATTGTAAATAACCAACACTCAGAGGATTCCTGGGTAGAGCAGGTCAGCGATGCCTGCGACCTGCTGCTCGCCGAGGCGGAAACCGCAGGCGGCCGGATTCTGGCGCTGAATTTACATCCCTGGCTGATGGGCCAGCCGCACCGTATCGGCAAGCTGGAGCGGGCGCTGGAAATCATCACCGCAAAAAAAGGTGTATGGTGCGCGCCGGCCGGCGAAATCCTCGACTGTTGGGCGACTCAGCAGGCCTGATTACTGCTTTCAAATTAGTTTAACAAGGCAAAACTCGCGGGCTCTGCAGTGGTCGACCCGGAGGTTCTGTCAGAGACCGTCGGCAGCATGGACGCTGGCGTCGAGCCTACATGGATGTATTTACGGCGTGTCGCTGACGGAACCTCCGGGCCGGGCGCCTCAACCTAAGGTCAATTTAATGTTCACCGTTTTCTTCGTTATCGTTCTCGACCTGATCGGCTTCGGCATTATGGTCCCCATCTTTGCCTATTACGTCGAGTCGATGGGCGCCAGCCCGGCGCTGGCAACCGCGTTGATGGCGGTGTGGTCGATCTCGCTGTTTTTCTCTACGCCGCTGCTCGGTCGTATCAGCGACTACTATGGCCGCAAGCCGGTGCTGATGATTAGCATGGCGGGTGCGACCGGCGGCTATTTGATACTCGCCGCCGCTGACAGTCTGTGGATGATCGTGCTGGCGCGGATTATCGGCGGTGCGATGGCGGGCAATATCGCCGCAGCACAGGCCTATATCACTGATATTACGACCGAAGAAAACCGTGCCAAGGGCATGGGCATGATCGGTGCAGCGTTTGGCATCGGATTTATTCTCGGCCCGACGCTGGGCAGCCTGATGGCCGGCGGCAGCTTTGAAGACGCTAACTTTGTGCTGCCGGCGCTGGCCTCCGCATTCATGTCATCGCTGGGTTTTCTGGCGGTTTGGATATTTCTGCCCGAGAGCCTAAGCGAGGAAGCACGCAAAGAGCTCCGCGCCCAGCCGCGCGTCAGTCGTTTGCATGCACTGCGCACCGTGGTTAAACGGCCGATGATTGTCGCAGTTCTCGCCTGCGGCCTGTTGTACAACAGCAGCGCCGGATTGTTCGAAGCGATTTTCCCGCTCTGGGTTGCAAAGCTGAGTGTGATTGACGGGCC
>JBFJYC010000291.1:0-3751 GCA_041622815.1 Spongiibacteraceae bacterium
CTGCTGAGGCGGATCCAGTCGCCGTCGCGCAGCAGATATTGCACCCGCTCCAGTTCGCTGGCCGGCGCGCGTCCCGGAAACCGGCGGCGACCGGTGTGACTGAAGCGCAGCAGCACGCTATCGTCGTTTCGGACACCGATCATCGGCGCCGGCTGTGGGTCACCGCGTTCATCACGGGCGGTACGATTGACGGCTTGTTCCAAATCGCGTCGCAATGTCGACAAGCCCAGCGCGATAGTCTGAAGTTGGTCGGCATGCTCGGTAATACGCTGCTCGTTGCTTAGTGAGTTCAGAATCAGCATGCCGGTGAGCGCGCCGAGCAACGCCAGAATCGCGCTGGCAACGAGTAATTCGATCAGTGTGAAGCCGCGTTGTGTCATCGTGTGATGATCTTCGACGCGGGGAAAAATGCGAGCAGGGTCGCGCTGTCCTGCTCCGATTCAGGCCGGCGAACTGCGACTTCTACACGGATAATCTGCGGCGTATCAGTAGTATATGTGGCCACCCGCCATTCAAATTCACGGCCGCCGTTTTTGTCACGGCCGAGGCGCTCAGGCGGAATACCATTGAGATAGAATCCGCTCATGCGGTTATGGGCGACCAGCGCGGCGAATTGTCGTTCCTCCAGGCGGCCCAGCTGCGCGGTGGCATTGCTGACGCTACTGACCAGGGCGGTGGCAGCGATGGCAAATATGACCAGCGCCACCAGCACTTCGACCAGTGTGAAGCCGTCGCTGGGGCGGGTGCGGATCATAATTTAACCAGCTCCAACTGCTCGTTGACGGCTGCGGGAGCCTTAGCGGTAGCGTTCAGACGCAGTGTGAACGGGGAGATCTGCCCGTCGCTGAGAAATACGATATGCGGAGTGTCGATGCTATCGCCGGCGGCGATGCTGATACCCTCGATTTCTAAAACCGGATGCAGTGCCTCTGCTATCGCGTAGTGTGTCCGTCCGGCGGCCTCAAAGCCGGTAACCCAGCCGTCGGCTGTTCGCGTCATAAAGATCAGTTGCCGGTTGTCGAGATACAGGCCCAGATCCCGGCCGCTGCTGACCGCCTGGCTACGAAACAATGTCATCAGGCGGAGAATCCGGGATGCCTCGCCATCGGGCGTGCGGTCGCGGCTGACAAGTCCGCTGCTCAGTAACAGCATGCCGCTGAGGATCGCGATTATCGCAACAGAAATCAGTAGTTCCAGAAGTGTGAAGCCGCGCGCTGACTTCACAGGCCGACGAAAGAGTTGAGCTGTAAAACCGGCAGCAGGATGGCGAGTACGATTAGTACTACGACACCGCCGAGCAGAAGAATCACCGCGGGTTCAAACAGACTGATGAACATTTGTACCTGCGAGTTCATATCATTCTCAAGATTATCTGCGGCGCGTAATACCATCGCTGCGAGCTCGCCGCTGCGTTCGCCACTGCCGATCAGATAACTGGCAATCGGCGGCAGTTGTTCCTGCTCCTGCAGTGCCACACTAAAGCTTCTGCCTTCGGTGACCTGCTGTGCGACGGCTCCCATGCCGCGCTGCAGGTGAAGATTGTGTAATGTGCCGGTGGCGACACGAATTGCTTCGACAAGCGGCACACCACCGGCGAGCAGGATGCCAAGGGTTCGCAGCAGGCGCGCAGAATCGACATAGAAGAACAGCGTACCGACGAGCGGCAGTTTTAAAATGTTGCGGTGCACGGCTTCGCGCTGGCTGTCGATACGCATGAACAAGCGAATGCCGGTGATTAGCGCGATAATGCCGATAATCAGTAGCAACCAGTAGGCGGAAAGAAAATCACTGCTGGCAATCATAAAGCGGGTTAGCGGCGGCAGCACCTGTCCCGCCTGTTCGAACTGGGCGATAACTTTTGGTACCACAAATACCATCAGTACACCGATGACTGCCAACGCGATCGTCAGCAAGGTAGCGGGGTAGGCCAGTGCCTGATTGATAGTGCTGCGGATCCGGTGGCCCTCTTCGGTGTAGTCGGCGAGCTGCGCCAGTACTTCACCGAGGTCCCCGGATTTTTCTCCGGAGGCGACCAGCGCGCAGTAGATCGCGTTAAACACTTTCGGATAGGCTGTGAGCCCTTCGGCCAGTGAATGACCCTCCATCACCCGGTTGCGTACGCCGGTGATATAGCGCTGCATGGATTTGCGGTTGGTTTGCTTAGCAGTGACGCCAAGCGCTTCTTCTACCGGAATGCCGGATTGAATCAGTGTTGCGAACTGGCGGGTGAATAAAGTCAGGTCACGGACAGAAACGCCGCGCTGAAAAAAACTGCCGGAGGCATTGTCTTCCCGCTTTTTGCCAGCAGCCAGTGACACCGGTGCAAGTTTCCGGTCGCGCAGTAGCTGTCGTGCATGACGCTCTGAATCGGCGTCGATCAGCCCCTTTGCTTTTCGTCCGCTCTGATCGAGGGCGATATAGTCAAATGAGGGCATCGCCGCCGTCTTCGCGCACGCAACGCAAAACTTCGTCGGTACTGGTTTCACCAGCCTGGATCAAACGCCGGCCTTCATTGAGTAGCGAGCTCATATGGCTGGCGGCATATTTCGCGATGGCAGGTTCGCCGGCCTCGTTGTGAATCAGGTCTGCCAGCGTGTTGTCGATGGCGAGTAGTTCGTAAATACCAACCCGGCCCCGGTAGCCGGTCTGTTGGCAACTATCGCAACCCTTGTGGATCCAGCCTGTTTGTCCGACAAGTGCGGGATCGCCCAGTAAGTTGGCTTCTGTCTGGTCGAATGTTTCTTCGGCTTTACAATCCGCGCACAGTCTTCGCACCAGCCGCTGCGCAAGGACGCCCTTAAGGGTCGAGGCGAGCAGATAGGGCTCAATGCCGATATCCACCAGCCGTGTTACGGCGCTGACCGCTGAATTGGTATGCAGCGTCGACAGCACCAGATGTCCGGTGAGGCTGCCCTGCACGGCAATTTCCGCCGTTTCTGTATCCCGGATTTCGCCGACCATCACCACATCGGGGTCCTGACGTAAGATCGCGCGCAATCCGCGGGAGAAGGTCATACCGACCTTTTCATTGACCTGAGTCTGACCGATACCCTCGATGTCGTATTCGACCGGGTCTTCGACCGTCAGGATATTGCGCTGGCGATCGTTGAGTAGCGTCAGGCCCGCATACAGTGTCGTTGTTTTACCGGAACCGGTCGGCCCGGTGACCAGAATAATGCCGTTGGGGTTACGCAGCAGGTGCTTGAACTCGACCAGAATATCGTCGGGCATGCCCAGTTGGGTCAGGTCTATCCGCGATGCCTGCTTGTCGAGCAGACGCATGACCACCCGCTCACCGTGATTGGAAGGAATGGTGGAGATCCGCACATCGACCGCGCGCCCTGCCATACGTACGGAGATCCGACCGTCCTGCGGCACGCGTTTTTCGGCAATATCCAGTTTCGCCATTACCTTGATTCGCGATACCAGCAGTGGCGCGAGCCGGCGCGGGGGATGCAAAACCTCACGCAAAATACCATCGACACGAAGCCGCACCGACATCGACTTTTCATAGGTTTCAATATGGATGTCCGAGGCGTTCAGTTTCAGTGCTTCGGAAAAAAGTGCATTGATTAACCGTATAACCGGCGCATCATCGGCAGAGTCCAGCAGGTCCTGTGATTCGGGGATTTCTTCCGCGAGCCGGTCGAGATCGACTTCGGCGGAGATGTCGCCCATCGATTCGATGGCATTACCCTGACCTTCCTGATAGGCGGCGTTGATGGCGTCGGCGAGTAATTCAGCATCGGTA
>JBFJYC010000292.1:0-3689 GCA_041622815.1 Spongiibacteraceae bacterium
CTCGTCGCGGGCGGGCTGCTGTTCGGCACGCTCTGGGGCACGGTCTGGGCGTCGCTCGGCAGCGGTTTACGCAAGGCCGGCTTTGAAGTACTGGACTGGGATCGCACCAGCGGACGTTATTCGATACGCCCGGGCAAGAAAAGCGACGAGGAAGACGGCTGGTTTAAGCGGATTTTCGGTAGCCGCAATCCCTCAGGCGAGGCGTATTTTGTTGATATCCGCCCGAACGGACCGGATATTATGATTATCACCATTCGCGGGCAGGATCGACGGCTGAACAAGCGCCAGACCGAAGAGTTGTTGAAGCGGATTAAAGGCTTTATTACCTGATGCGTTTTGCGTCGCTGGGAAGCGGCAGCCGGGGCAACGGCACACTGGTTGAAACTGCCAATGCCTGTGTACTGGTTGATTGCGGGTTTTCACTAAAGGAGACGGTCAAACGCCTCGAGCGTGTCTCGCGGACCCCGGCGGATCTGGACGCAATTCTGGTGACCCATGAGCATAGCGACCACATATCCGGTGTCGCGACATTGGCGAAACGGCACGCGATACCGTTTTATGCCAGTTACGGCACCGCCGAATACAAATCGATCGGTGAAAGCGAGTGGTTCCGGCCGATCGATCTGCACGCCGGCTTCAAAATAGAGGATATGGCGGTGACACCGGTGGCGGTGCCCCACGATGCGCGGGAGCCCTGTCAGTTTGTGTTCCGCAACGGCAGTGAAACCTTGGGCCTGCTCACCGATTTGGGTAGCATTACACCCTGGGTTTGCGAGCAGTATCTGAGTTGTGACGCACTGCTATTAGAGTGTAATCACGACGAAGAGATGCTGCAGTATGGTCCCTATCCGCCGGCACTAAAGCGCCGTGTTGCGGGTGACTGGGGGCATTTGAGTAATCGCCAGTCGGCAGCGTTATTAGCGCGACTGGAAACCGATCAGTTGCGCTTGCTGGCGATGGCGCATCTGAGTGAACAGAATAATACCGTGGAGCTGGCGGGTGAGGCGATTGCGCCCTTGCTTGGAGATTCGACGGAACTGATATTGCTGGATCAGGATGACGGATCCGGTTGGCATTCAATTAATTAACCCGAAAAGCGGGAAGGAAACAATGGAAAAGCGCGAAGAGCTCTACGCAGGCAAGGCGAAATCAGTATTTAAAACCGATGATCCCGACAAGTACATTTTGTACTTTCGCGATGATACTTCGGCGTTTGACGGTACCAAAGTGAAGCAGCTGGACCGCAAGGGCATGGTGAACAACAAGTTCAATGCCTTCATTATGGAAAAGCTCGAGGCGGCGGGCGTACCGACGCATCACGAAAAACTACTTTCCGAGCAGGAGTCTTTGGTTAAGCGGCTCGACATGATTGCGGTGGAGTGTGTGGTGCGTAACATCGCCGCCGGATCAATCTGCAAGCGTCTGGGTGTCACCGAAGGGATGGACCTGAATCCGCCGACCTACGAGCTGTTCCTGAAAAATGATCCGCTGCATGACCCGATGATCAACGAGCATCACTGCAAATCATTTGGCTGGGCCAAGGAAGCGCAGCTCGCCGAGATGTATACCCTGTCTTTAAAAGTTAACGAAGTACTTAAAGCCCTGTTCCTCGAGGGCGATATGCTGCTGGTCGACTTCAAACTGGAGTTTGGTGAATACAACGGCAAGATTTATCTGGGTGACGAGTTTACGCCCGACGGCTGTCGCCTGTGGGATAAAGAGACCCGTGAAAAGCTCGATAAAGACCGCTTCCGCCAGGATCTCGGTGACGTGGTTGAATCCTATGAGCTGGTCGGCCGTCGTCTGGGTATGAACTTCGACTAATCGGGCCGGCACTCCGGTGGCAGCAGTTCCATTTCGTGAGGCTTGGGACTGCGCCATTTCTTATTGCTCCACAGAAAAGTGTGGGGCTGATCGCGAATAGCTTCTTCCATCACTTCGATATAGCGATCGAGCAGCGCATTGCTGTCCTTTGCGTAAGGCGGCGTGCCCAGTTGCTCGAGCCGGATTGAATAGTGGCCGCGGCGGACCAGGCGCACGTGCACAAATATCGCCGGGTATTGTGTGGCCCGCGCAATCACCTGCGGACCGAAGTAAAACGGCGCCGGCCGGTTCATAAACATCTTCCAGTAGCGTTTTTCCCGCGAGATGGGTGCCTGATCGGCAATCATCGCAATGGCGCGGAAGTCCTTGCGCCCGCGCAATACTGTACGCATCACATCTTTAAACGGAATGCCGACACCGCCGGTACGCTCACGCGCTTCCAGCATCAGCGTGTCCATCGACTCATCGTGCAACGGTTTGTAGATCAGGCTCATCGGACAGGGCAGTAATTGCTGGAGCGCATGGATTGTCCATTCCCAGGAGGCCTGATGCAGTGCCAGTAAAAAAACCGATTCACCTTTGTCGGTGTATTGCGTAATCACTTCCGGATTTTCAAATACCACACGATCCTTGATTTCCTGCGGATTGATCGTGATGCTTTTGATGACTTCAAAGGCGTTGTCCGCCATAAAATCATAAAAGTCATGCTCGATTTGCAGGCGCTCACTCGCGGATTTTTCGGGAAATGCGTGGAGTAGATTCTTGGCCACTACCTTGCGCCGGTAACGGGCGACCCGGTACAGCAATACCCGGGTAACACGGGCGATGCCGTACAATACGGGAAAGGGCAGGCGCGAAATAAACTTGTACAACGGCAACGGTTCCGGGGCGATTGTGAGCGGACATTGTAAACCAAATACGGCATTGGCCGGCATCCGCTGCAGCGGTTCGGGCAGTTGCCATCAGCGGGCAACATTACTGGCAGCTACGCTCGGTATGCCTTTGCTCGATGAAGATGTACAGAATTTAGCTGCGGATGCATTGATTCTGCAATGCGATGATGCGGGGCTGGCGTTAATGCCGGGCACTGGCGCCAGCGGCGAGGTGCGGATCAGTTTTGGTAGTGCCGGCAATCAGCGCCGCGCGCAGCAGGGTAAGCAGTTGCTGGTCAAAGCGATCGGCGGCGGCATACCGCGACCGCGGGTGCTGGATGCGACCGCAGGCCTGGGGCGCGATGCGGGTGTATTGCATCGCTTCGGCTTTCCGCTGCTGCTGATTGAACGCAACCCGGTACTTCACGCCATGCTGGCAGATGCAATTTCCCGTCTACCGGATGCGGTGACGGATGCGCTCACATTGATTAATAGCGATGCCGCGGCGTGGATGCAGAGCTGCGCGGCCGATCAACGCCCGGATGTTGTTTATCTGGATCCGATGTATCCCGATAGCGGCAAATCTGCTGCCACCAAGAAAGAACTCAATTATTTGCGCTTATTGCTCGGTGAGGCGGATGACGGCGCGCTGCTGCTGGAGGCGGCGCTGGCCTGCGCCCGTTACCGGGTGGTGGTTAAGCGCCCGCCGAAAGCGCTGAATTTAGGCGGCAGGGCGCCGGCTTTTACGGTCGCGGGCAAGGCGGTACGCTTTGATGTCTACCCGTTACAAGCATACCCGAAGCACTAGAATAAATTGCTTAGCACACCGCAGTAGATGTCAGAAAGCTGATCGAGCTCTGCGATTGAGGCGCATTCGTTCACTTTATGAATGGTCGCGTTGACCGGCCCCAATTCGACGACCTGTGCACCGGTTGGCGCAATAAAGCGCCCGTCGGAGGTGCCGCCGGCGGTAGACAGCACGGTGTTAATACC
>JBFJYC010000293.1:0-3633 GCA_041622815.1 Spongiibacteraceae bacterium
GCGCCAACTGTACGTGATTGGCCGGACAGAAGGCGCCCCAGTAACCGAGTTGTAGGCCTAGTTTCATGTTCCTGATTCCTGTTTTTGATATTAATTAGTTGTTGCCGGTGTGGCTGACAGAGGCTCACCCCCGACCGGTCGCATTCCGTCGATTTGAGCACTTGACGCTGCGGAACTCGCTTCGCTCAGACAGTCCTCGCGGAGCTCAAGCACTCAAATCGCCTCCATAATCGCGCCCTGACTGGTCGGGAATAAGCCTCTGCCAACCACTCCTACACCGTGTCCGAAATCCGGCTTATTCGCGCCCAATACTCCTGCGCAATATGCACAGGCGGCTGCCGGAAAGTACTTGCGAATCAATCAGGCCATGCTTAACGCAGGGGAAAAATTCAGGGGCTTTCGCGAGGACTGTCTGAGCGAAGCGAGTTCCGCAGCGCTGAATTTTTCACCGTAGTTATGGTCGATTCGCAAGTACTTTCCGGCTGCAGCCGGGACATTGGCACAGCGCATACAAATATCCCACATACAAAAAAGGCCGGTAAACACCAGCCTCTCTCTAATACACTGTCAATTCAGGTCACTAAGCCCGAATCAATCCTCATCGTCGCTATCGACATCCGCAGCGACTTCCGGAATCGGGCGATCGACCAACTCAACCCACGCCATCGGCGCAGTATCACCGGTACGCAGGCCGCACTTCATAATACGGATATAGCCACCGGGACGGGTCTGATAGCGCGGACCGATTTCGGTAAACAGCTTACCGACAGCTGCCGGGCTGCGCAGACGATCAAAAGCCAGCCGGCGATTCGCGACGCTGTCTTTTTTGGACAACGTGATCAGCGGCTCCGCATAGCGACGCAATTCTTTAGCCTTTGGCAACGTGGTCTTAATCAGCTCATGCTCAACCAGTGAGGCTGTCATGTTACGGAACATGGCCTTACGGTGTGAGCTGTTGCGATTTAGTTGACGCCCGCTTTGACGATGGCGCATGACTTCTTTCCTTTAACTTGGATTGCTAACTGAGCAATACGATTTAATAAATAATCTGCTTCGAAACTTCGACTTTAAACGACAACGCGCTCGTCGCTACGCAGGCTGGCCGGCGGCCAATTATCCAGTCGCAGGCCCAATGCAAGACCGCGTGAAGCCAGTACGTCTTTGATTTCAGTGAGCGACTTTTTACCCAGGTTCGGGGTTTTCAGCAGCTCTACTTCGGTGCGCTGAATCAGGTCGCCGATATAGTAAATATTCTCTGCTTTCAGGCAGTTGGCTGAACGAACAGTCAGCTCCAAATCGTCGACCGGACGCAACAGAATCGGGTCGACATTGTCTTCTTCGCGCGCCGGCTCAGACTCACCTTCGCTTTCCAGATCGACGAATACCGCCAGCTGCTGCTGCAGAATAGTCGCGGCGCGACGGATCGCTTCTTCCGGGTCAATGGTACCGTCGGTTTCGAGGTCCAGAACCAGCTTATCAAGGTCGGTGCGCTGTTCTACGCGGGCGCTGTCGACAACATAAGATACACGCTTGATCGGGCTGAATGATGCGTCGAGCTGCAGGCGACCGATCGAACGGGTCTCTTCTTCACCTTCGTTACGGGTGTCTGCCGGCACATAACCGCGGCCACGGGCAACGGTGAGGCGCATTGAAATTGAGCCGCTGGCATTCAAATTAGCAATCACGTGATCCGGGTTGGTAATTTCTACGTCGTGATCGCCGTGGATATCGCCGGCAGTTACAGGGCCGGGGCCGGACTTGCTCAGCGTCAGGGTGACCTGATCCTTGGTATTCAGGACGACCGCAATACCTTTCATATTGAGCAGGATTTCAATCACGTCTTCCTGCACACCTTCGATCGCGCTGTACTCGTGCTCAACGCCTTCGATTTCAACTTCTACCACAGCACTGCCGGGCATTGATGAAAGCAGAATACGGCGCAGCGCATTACCCAGCGTGTGGCCGAAACCACGCTCGAGGGGCTCCAGTGTCACTTTCGCACGGGTGGCATCGATATCGTCTACGACGATTACGCGCGGGGTCAGAAACTCGTTAACAGCTGTCTGCATGATTCACCTGTAAAATAAAGGTTGTGTTGTCTTCTGTAGGGTTCTGTTACTTGGAGTACAGTTCGACAATCAGATTTTCGTTGATTTCCAGCGGCAAATCGGCACGATCCGGCTGCGACTTAAATACGCCTTCCATCTTCTCGGAGCTAACATCGATCCACGGCGCTTCGGCACGCTGCTCGGCCAATGACATCGCCGACTGAATACGCAGCTGCTTCTTAGCTTTCTCACGCAGGCTGACAACGTCGCCGGCCTTAACCTGGTAGGACGGAATATTAACCGTCTTGCCGTTGACCAGAATCGCTTTATGCCCGACCAACTGACGCGCCTCTGCGCGGGTCGATCCGAAACCGATACGGTATACGACGTTGTCGAGACGCGACTCGAGCAGACCTAACAGGTTTTCACCTGTCGCGCCCTTCAGGCGTGCTGCCTCTTTGTAATAATTGCGGAACTGCTTTTCCAGTACGCCATACATGCGGCGGACTTTCTGCTTTTCACGCAGCTGCACACCGTAATCGGACAGACGGCTGCGACGCGCGCCATGCTGACCCGGTATGGTGTCTGCCTTGCACTTTGAGTCCAGCGGACGAACACCACTCTTTAAGAAGAGGTCGGTGCCTTCCCGGCGGGAGAGCTTGCACTTGGGGCCGATATATCTTGCCATTATCTATACCTGATTTTCTGTTACACGCGCCGACGCTTGGGCGGGCGGCAGCCGTTGTGTGGAATCGGTGTTACGTCTGTGATGTTGGTAATTTTAAAACCGCAGTTGTTCAACGCACGCACTGCGGATTCGCGACCCGGACCGGGGCCTTTGACCTGCACATCCAGATTTTGCAAACCGTATTCCTGTGCTGCGGTGCCGGCACGCTCCGCCGCCACCTGGGCAGCGAAGGGGGTGCTTTTACGCGAGCCGCGGAAGCCGGAGCCACCTGCGGTCGCCCACGACAGCGCATTGCCCTGACGGTCAGTAATCGTAATAATTGTGTTGTTAAACGAGGCGTGGATATGCGCCACACCGTCTACAACAGTCTTTTTGATCTTTTTGCGCGGAGTCGCTGTTTTTGCCATGTTCTTTCTGTCTCTTCCCGACTGCTAGTCTGGTTACTGGTCTGTTGTTACTTACGGATCGGCTTGCGCGGCCCCTTACGGGTACGGGCATTGGTTTTTGTACGCTGACCGCGTAAAGGCAGGCCTTTACGGTGGCGAATGCCACGGAAGCAACCCAGATCCAGCAGGCGCTTAATGTTCATCTGCACTTCACGACGCAGATCGCCCTCGACGCTCATCTTGGCGATTTCATTACGCAATTCGTCGAGCTGCCCCTCATCCAAGGCGGAAACCTTGACGTTTTCGGGGAGATTTACCTTCGCACACAACTGGCTGGCTGTGGTGCGCCCGATACCAAAGATATAGGTGAGTGAGATCACCAAATGCTTGTGGTCGGGAATGTTTACGCCGGCTATACGAGCCATTAAATTACTCCGTTGTTCACTTGTGCACGGGCCCCAAAACGGCGCGGCATTCTACCTGTGTTTGCTATTGCAATCAATTACTTAGC
>JBFJYC010000294.1:0-3565 GCA_041622815.1 Spongiibacteraceae bacterium
AGCTCATACCGCACCAGGTACCGACGGTCTTGTACTGGTTCCAGTTCTCCAGAAACTCGGTTTCCGACAGGTCGTGGCCGGAGGAGAAGTTCTTGCCGTTGGCGGCGAGAATGATCACCTTGACGCTGTCATCCGCCGCCGCAACGTCGAAGGCATCGTTCAGCTCGTAGAGCATGTGGGTGTCCTGCGCGTTGTGCATATCGCTGCGGTCAAGCGTGATTCTGGCGATCGCAGGCTCGACGATTCGGTAGTCTATCGTTTTATATTTCACTTTATATAGTTATCCTATCTACTTGAATATTAAACTTATTTAAATATCATAATTCACATCATCCCGCCGCCTGCGGGCGCCGGCCCAGCCGGCACCATGCGTGGCATCACGCCCGCCATAAATAGCACACTGACCCCTATTTTTTTGTCAGCGGGTCTGGTGGTGGCGGACCGCGGCATCGAGGCGGATGGTCTCACCGTTGAGCATGATGTTTTCACAAATATGGCAGACCATAGCCGCGAAATCTTCCGCCGCTCCGAAGCGGTCATTCGGGAACGGGATGATCTGCTTCAGCATCGCGTGCAACTCCGGCGGACCGTCCATCAGCATCGGCGTCTCGAAGTTACCCGGCGAAATCGCCATCGCCCGCACCCCTTTCGGGGCCAGATCCCGCGCCAAGGTCAGCGTCATTGCCACCGTCGCCGCCTTGCTGGAGTTGTAGGCGATATTGCCGACCGGGTGGTCATGTGCGTTGGCGGAGCCGGTGTTGATGACCACACCCCGCTCGCCGCGCACCAGCGCCGGCTGCTCGACGATTTCAGCCGCCACCAGCCGGGTGATATTGAAGGCACCGATATAATTGATTTCCACCGTCCGCCGGAACACGTCCATGGGGTAGGCGCCGTTTTTGCCGACGGTGCGAATCGGCAAGCCGCCGATGCCCGCGGTATTGGCCAGAATTCTGGCACCACCGTTGCGCTCCCGCGCCACTGCCATGCCGTCCAGAATACTTTGCTCGTCGGTGATATCGACTTCGGCGAACACCGCACCGATGTCTTTGGCGGCCGCGGTGCCCTTGTCAGCATTGGCATCAAAAATCGCCACTTTAGCACCGCGGGCGATCAGCATTTTGGCGGTCGCCAGACCCAGACCCGAAGCGCCGCCGGCGACAATGGCGGCATGCCCGTCGATGATCATGCTGCAACACTCCCGTACATGGTCATCACGACTGCGCCACCCAGCCCCAGATTGTGCTGCAACGCGACTTTGGCGCCTTCTACCTGCCGTTTGCCCGCCGCGCCCCGCATATGTGTGACCAGCTCGAAACACTGCGCTAAACCGGTGGCGCCGATCGGATGGCCTTTGGACAATAACCCACCGGAAGGATTGACCACGAACTTACCGCCATAGGTGTTATCGCCGTCTTCGATAAACTGTTCAGCACCGCCTTCCGGCGCCAGTCCGATCGCCTCATAGGTGACCAGCTCATTTGCTGTGAAACAGTCGTGAAGCTCGACCACATCCACGTCTTCCGGACCGATACCGGTCTGCTCGTAGAGCCGCTGACTGGTGTCCCGCGCCATTTCCCAACCCACCAGATTCATCCCCGACTTGCCATCGTGGGCGCTGGCGAAATCGGTATCCATCGCCTGACCCAATATCGGCACGGCATGGGCAATACCGTGCTTTTTCGCAAATGCCTCGGAACAGACCACCGCTGCGGCCGCGCCGGTGGTCGGCGGGCAGCACTGGTACCGGGTCAGCGGTTCAAACATCACCGGCGAGGCCATCACTTCCTCGACGCTGAGTTCATCGCGGAATACCGCATTCGGGTTCTGCGCCGCATGCTTACGGGCCTTCACCGCAATTTTGGCGAAGGTCTCCAGCTTGGTAACGTACTTGCCGATGTGCTCGCGCGCCGCAGCCGCGAATAGCTGGCAGGTAATCACCCCGTGCGGATCCAGCCCCTGTATTTTCTCCATCGCATCGACAAAGGGCATCAACGGCGACGGCCGGTCGGCGAAGGCCTGTCCCAACGCGCCGGGTACCATCTGTTCAAAACCGACCGCGAGGGCGCAATCCACAATGCCGTGCTCCACCGCCTGGCGCGCGAGAAACAATGCACTGGAACCCGAGGCACAGGCATTATTGACGTTAAAAATCGGAATGCCGTTCATCCCCAACTGATAGAGGATGCGCTGACCGGCACAAGTGTCGGCAAACATATAACCGGCATAGCCTTGCTGTACCAATTTATAATCAATGCCGGCATCAGCCAGCGCTGACTGCGCTGCACGAAAACCGATATCGTGATAGATCTCGCCCGATTTGGGTGTTGAAAACTGGGTCATACCGACACCGGCCACGTAGACTTTTGTATTGCTCATGTTCTGTTTCTCTTAAGTGTGTTGATGTTATTGGTGACTGTTAACCGGCATCCCCTGCAAGCCGTTGATAGCTTGTTGTAAGACTTCAATGCCGTGCTGCAAAATCGACGCATTCCACGCCGGTGTATTCGGATACAGATAGTCACGGTAGCGCTGCATGTAGGGCGCTGCTTCCGCACTCAGCGGGTCGCCGTACTGGTGATACCAGTGCACCGCCAGAAAAGCATCGCGGGAACTGTCGGGCTCGTAGGTACCGTATTCCAGTACGCCGCAAGTCACTGTACTGCCCGGGCATAGCGTTTCAATAAATCCGAAGGGCACGATGGCGTGGGTCGGTGTGTCGGCGTCTTCACCGGGGGTGTAAATGCGGTCGCCGTACCAATCGCACACGCGCCGGTAACGCTCGCTACCCGGGGCATCATAGGCAACGACTGCCGCGCCGCCGAAATCACCGAAGCCGGTATGCACGTCCACCACTGCAATTTGTGCTGCGCCCGCCAGCCGTTCAGCGACGATGCGATCCAATACCTGTTTGCTCCAGCAGGGGCCGTTGCCGTGATAGGTCATGCCCTTGGGTCGGTGATGCTGGCCGCGACGAATGGCTTCGATAATTCGGTCCTGACCGAACTTTTCCACCTGCTGTGCCTGCACTGCGGCAATCGTCTCCGCCTCGAAACCGGTCCAGGTTGCCGGGGCAAATCCGTCCACAATCTCATCGTACAGCGGGTCGGGTGCGGTCGACGCATCGCAGTAATGAAAGTTGCGGAACAGATCGACATTGTCGTGATCTTCGCGGCAGATCCACGCCACACCCCAGGGATTGATCAGATGTATCAGCAACACGCCGGTATCCGCCGGCAACGCAAATCCCGCATCGCCCTGCAGGATCGCAGCCTGCAATGCCGAACCCGCATAACCCTCAATACCGTGGGTCCCGGAGATTACCAGCAGTTGCCGCGCCGCAGTGGTGTCGCCCAAATGGGCGACGCCGACGTGCAACAGCTCGCCCGCGGGTCCGCGCCGCGGGTGCTCAATCCACTCCGGCTCGACTCCCGCCGCCGCACAACCGGCACTGAAGTTCGCTTCCGCTTCTGTGTAGGAATTGGCGAAATACTGTGTCATATCAGCAGAGTACCGCGAGCGCCTGCTCAAGATCAGCGATCAGATCAGCAACCGACTCGATACC
>JBFJYC010000295.1:0-3555 GCA_041622815.1 Spongiibacteraceae bacterium
CCTGTCGCCGCGTTACCGCTGCTACGGTTTAACTTTACTGACCTTTTTCTTCAGCGGCTTTTTAAGCTTAGCTTTGCCCGTTATCGGCTTTTTTGCGGCGACTTTCTTTTTGGCAGCGGCTTTCTTTGTCGCTGACTTTTTCGCAGCTTTTTTCCTGACAGGATTTTTCTTCGCGCCGGGCTGAACTTTTTTCGTTGTTTTTGTCGCCGCCAGCAACTGCTCAAACGCCGCGCGGATATCATTCCCCAGCGGCCATACATCCGGCAACAGCTTCTTACAGGCGTGTACCGAATAATTCAGTGACTCCTTACTGCTCATCAGCGTTATATTAATACCCTGCATCATAATCACCGGACCAATCGGGTACATCGCCACCATGCGCGCGCCCAGCATATACAAATCAATCGGCGGCCCCGGAATATTGGACACCGTCGCATTGGTCGGCGTCGGCATATACTTACCCGCCGTTTTGCCGAACAGCGTTTTCAACATCATATTCGCCATCGGCGGCGGCAGCATACTGACGTAACCATTCATCAGGTCTTCAAAACTATGCTCAAACATATGTTTAGCAGCGACCGTGTTGTCATGCACTTTGGCAATCAGTGCGGCAACATCCGGCTCGTCAACCGGAATTTTCACCATCATATTGCCGTTTGCGTTTGACGCGTTCTTATCACCACCATCGCGCAGCTTCATTGATACCGGCACGGTAATGACCAGATCTTCATCCGGCAGATCATTGGTTTCGATCAGATAATTTCTGAAGGCAAGGCCGCAGGCGGCCAGCACCACATCATTGAGTTTGCATCCGAAATGCTCCTTAACCGTTTTGACATCGGCCAGAGGCAGATGGCCGATCGCAACAACGCGCTCGGCGGTAATTTCGCCGTTAAACTTTAAGCGCGGCGCCTGCGGGAACAAAGACGGCACCGATGCCACGGTCGCCGGTGAATCCTGCTCGACTTTGCGGCGCCGCATGATCGCCTTATACGTCTTGCCCACCATCTCGCCGATACCCCTGCGCTCGCGCAGCTGCTTGCGCCAGGTCTCAGTGGCGACATCCAGAAATGCCGATTGCCGCGGGTGCCAGGGCTCGATTACGCTGTCTTCTTTGGCTGGCGGATCCGGCTCGAAATCAAACTGCTCCGCCATTAACTGGGCGCCTTTTACACCATCGGTCATGCAGTGGTGGGTTTTTGCGGCGATGCCTATCAGTCCGCCCTCAATGCCGCTGATATACCAGGTTTCCCAGAGCGGCCGGTCGCGCCGCAACTGCCGTGACGACATCTCGTTCAACAGCTCGCACACCTGCTTCATATTGCCCGGCGGCGGCACCGCAACATGTTTGATATGGTTGTCGATATTAAATTTCGGGTCATCCACCAGCGCCGGCGGCGAGATGGTCAACGGCACATCGGCCAGCTTCATGCGGTATTCGGGCACGACCCGGATATCGACACGCATTTTTTCAATCAGCGCTTCAACGCTAAACCGGCCGGGTGGTGCTGTGCTCGGGTCAAGCAGCATAAATCCCAGCGTGTGCTGGTGTTGTTCCGGCGACTCTCCGTAGATAAAGAAAGCATCCTGCCCGGTAAGCGGCTGAACCATAGAAACTTCTCCGATAATGATTAACTGGCCGGGCGCAGCCCGACCGCGGATTATGCGCGCCGACTTCAGCGATGCCAAGTCAGCGCATATGCTGAGCCCGCGGCGTTAACGATCCGATGATATGCCTTTCATTTCAGCGGCTTATTTTCTAAGCTGAGGGACGGTTAATAGGGGTAGCGTGTATGCCGGATAATGACAACAAGAAGATCTCATCCATACTCAAACTCGCCAATCAGCGGCTAAAAGGCCGCCAGCGGGAAAATTACCGAGAAATCATTCCCACCTACTGGTCGATCATGTCCAGTGAGGAACTCGATGTCCGCAGCGACGCGACGCTACTGAGAATCTGCCAACAGCATTTTGCGTTGGCCGCGGAACGCAAGCCCGGCCAGATCAAAATCCATACCGAAATCGAACGCGACTCGGAAAACGTCATTCTGGAAATCGTCACCGACGATATGCCGTTTATCTTCGATTCAACAACCAATACGATTTACGAACTGGGCTATAGCATCAGTCTGGCCAATCACCCGGTATTCTGGATAAAGCGGGATAAGCGCGGCGCTATCGTCAACGTACGCGCACAGGAACCCGACAATAACGAAGACCACAGCTTCCGTGCTGAGGCCTACCTGCGCTTTGAACTCGAACCCGGCGCCAAACCCCGCCCGCGCCGCGCATTTGAGTCCACGATCCGTAAAACCCTTGCCGACGTTAAAGCGGTAGTTGAAGGCTGGCAGCCGATGCGCAGCAAGGCGGCGGCCATCCGCTTCGGGCTCGAGCAACCGCACTTGCCGATCAATCAACAGGAGCGGACCGAGCTGTGCGCGTTTCTGGAATGGGTGGAAGATAATAATTTTACCTTTATCAGCTATGTGCGCGCGGCATTAACAACCGATAAGAACGGCATTCCGGATATGCGGCCACGCGCCAGCACCCGCCTCGGCCTCACCATCCAAGCCTCGCCGTGGCAAAACTTGGTCGCCAACAAAGACAATACCGAGCTGCTGCGCAATTATCTGGATTCACCGTCGCTGCTGGTTATCACCAAAGCGAATCAAACGTCACCGGTACATCGCCCGGTATATCTGGATTACATCGCCATTAAAGATTTCGACAGGGACGGTAAATTGACCGGCGAACATCGCTTCTACGGCCTCTTCACCCGCTCTGCCTACAATAGCCGTGCGCTTGATATTCCGCTGCTGGCAACACGCATCCGGGTCGCGCAAAAACGCGCCAACTTCTTTCCCGGCAGCCATAACGCCAAGATGCTGCTGCAGATACTCGAGACCTTTCCCCGCGACGAACAGTTTCAGAGCAGTGCGGATGAGCTGTATGAAACCGCAATGGGCGTACTCGCCACGGAAGAGCGCAACCGCGTCCGTGCCTTCGCGCGGCTCGATCCCTTCCTGCGCTTTTATTCGCTGCTGATTTATATTCCGCGTGACCGCTACAACCAGAAAGTCCGCGAGAAGATTCAGCGCCTGATTTCCCGCGCGCTGCACACCAATAGGGTTGGCTTTAATATCACACTGAACGAGTCGGCGCTGGCCCGGCTCGAGCTGATTGCACGGCTGGATACACCACCGACCGCACCGCTGAATATCAAACAGCTTGAAGTCCACATCGAGAACGTCACCCGCAACTGGTACGACGGACTGCATGCGGAGCTGCTTGCCAATCACAGCCGCCGCCACAGCAATGATTTATACAGCTACTACGGACCGGCCTTCTCGGATGCGTATATCGCAAAAACGCGGCCCGATATTGCCGCCCGTGACGTACGGGAACTGGAGAGCCTGCAGAACAGTCTGGCGCCGTTGGCGGTACGCATGGCGACCGATGAACGGGCCCCCGACGGGCGCCTGCAAATACGCGCCTATTTACGCGACCGCCCGATCGCGCTGGCAGATACGCAACCGCGACTGGCCAACCTCGGCC
>JBFJYC010000296.1:0-3519 GCA_041622815.1 Spongiibacteraceae bacterium
CCACCGGGCATGTGGCGTATGTAATCGTCCGCCCTGATAATTGACACAGGATAACCGAAAATGGTCAAACCGCTAACAGGGCAGGATGCGTTCTTTATCTATGCTGAGACACCGGTTCAGCATCAGCACACCTTGGCGATGATCATACTTGATCCGTCAACCGCACCGCCTGGACGGTTTAGTATTGAAGGACTCATGGAGGTCATGCACAACTCCTTGCGCGTGATGCCTGAGTATCGCATGAAACTTGTAGATGTACCGCTAACGGTTTCCCCGCCTGCCCTGATCAACGACCCGGATTTTGATTTTGACAACCACGTCAAACATGTTTCGCTGCCGAAACCCGGCAGCATGAAACAACTTTGTAAGTTGGTGGATAAAATCTCCAGCCGGCCCCTCGACAAAAGTAAACCGCTGTGGGAAGTCATTTATATCTCCGGTCTGGAAGGCGGTCGCGTCGCGGTGATCAATAAGTCACATCACTGCATAGCAGACGGCAGCAAGGCGTCAAAAATGCTGGCAGAACAAATGGATCTCGAGCCCGATCCGCCCGAGCAGGAGGATATTCCGGTCGAGCCCTGGAAGCCTGAGCCGGTTCCGATCTGGGATGTAACCGTGCAGACCTGGCGCAGTCAGATGAAGGACCGTCAAGGCTTCGGCAAAATGCTCAACAAGACGTTCAAGGCTATTTCCAAGCGACGTCAGGTCACCAAAGACCGGCCGCAATCGGAAGAAGCAGTGCCGGCTTTGTTCCCGAAAGCGCCGCGCTTGAAATTTAACGGCGAAATTAATGGTGACCGCACCGTAGCGGTTGGCCGGCTGCCGCTGGCTGACGTGAAGCATGTCAAAAATCACTTTGGCGTCAAACTCAATGATGTCGCGCTGGCGATATTTTCAATGGCGATGCGCGATTATTTAATCAGCACCAATGATCTGCCTGACGATCCGCTGGTTATCAGCATTCCGGTTTCACTGACGCTCCGCGGACAGAACAAAACCGGAAAATCCAATGCCAATGGCAGCATGCAGGTCAAGCTGCCGGTCGCGGACCTGAAACCAAAAGAATTGCTGGAACAGGTCCACGAATACACGGTCGAAGCCAAGCATATCTTTGAAAATAGCTTTGAAGACTTGATGAACGGCTACGTCAGTATGCTGCCGCCGTTACTGGCAAAAGGCATGCTCAGCGCACTGTTTGGTAAAACCGCCGGGCGCTATATGCCGACACCGACCAATGGCGTGGTTTCCAATGTCCCCGGACCGCCCATTCCTCTCTATATGAAAGGTGCTGTGGTTGACGGTGTTTATCCGATCGGCCCGGTGATGGGGTTACAGGGCATGAACGTGACGCTGATGTCGGTCAACGATCACCTCGATTTCACCGTGCATGTCTGCAAGAAAAATCTTAAAGATGCCTGGCCTATTGCGGAAGGGATGGAGCGTGCACTGAAAGTACTGATGGCGGCGACCAAGACCCGCAAACCGGCAAGAAAAGCGGCCGCTAAAAAACCGGTCAAAAAGAAAGCCGTTCAGAAAAAAGCTGCTGCAAAAAAGAAAACCACGCCCAAGAAGAAGCCTACAGTAAAAAAAGCAAAGCGTAGTTGACATCCTACTGACGCCTTACAATAGAGTCTGACTATCGACTCGATGCAGTTTGCGGCCGGTGAACTATAGATCCGGCATGCTATCCTCCGCGTAGCTACTATTGACAACCATTGATACGCGCTGCGCAAAGCCGGCGGCGCGGTCGCAAAATACCCTGAGGAGGCATGAATCATGACCAGTATCGATATCGGCATTAACAAAGAAGACAGAACCAGAATTGCGGGCGGCCTGAGTAAACTCCTGGCCGACTCCTACACCCTGTATCTGCAAACCCACAATTTCCACTGGAATATCACCGGGCCGCAGTTTCGTGAATTACACCTGATGTTCGAAGAGCACTACACCGAGCTGGCTGTCGCTGTCGACGATATCGCCGAGCGTATCCGCACACTGGACTGTCCGGCACCGGGCACCTATAAGGAATTCGCCCGGCTCAGCTCGGTCAAAGAAGTCGACGGCATTCCTGCAGCCGCAGAGATGGTGGATATTCTGACCAAGGGTCATGAACAGGTCGTAAAAACAGCAAGAGAGGTACTGAAGCTCGCACAAGCCGGCGATGACGAATCAACCATCGCGCTGGTTTCAGACCGCATGCGTATTCACGAGAAAACGTCCTGGATGTTGCGCGCGACGCGACAATAGTGCGCTAACCCTTTGGTTTTTATTTTTTGACGCTATAGCTTGGGAGCACCCGTTCTGCTGCGGCGTCTAATCTCAGCCGTTGCGGATAATAATTAAAAATCAACCGCTACGCGAATTGCGCTATGGTGAAACTCGCCGCTAAGATAACCGATTACTTCCGCCTATTGAGCTAATCACTCAAATACTTCCAAAATCTTATCGAATTGTCGATCTATTATTAGATTCACCAACTGAAATATATGCCACTCGTATCAGTCATTGTCATCACACATAACCGAAAGCATTTGGTTAAAGAAGCTATTGATAGCGTCCTCAATCAGACCTTTACTGACTATGAACTCATAGTAGTAGATGACGGTTCCACCGACGGCACCGCAGATTTTGTTGAACAAAACTATGGTGGCGTTCTAAAAGTATTGCGAAGGCCTAACGGCGGACCGGCCGCGGCGCGCAATTTTGGCGCTGCCGCTGCAAGCGGTTCATTGCTGGCCTTTCTGGATGATGACGATGTTTACACACCCACAAAACTTGATGCTCAAGTTGCACTATTCGCTGCTGAAGACGAATCACTCGGCATCGTTGGCGGTGGAACTCACTACATGGATATCGATGGGAATCTACAGGGCCTACCGCAGTTAGGTCTACGCGAAGTAACCCATGAGCATTGTTGTATTATTCCTTCACTGCCCGGTATTTTTTCCAGTGTGATGACGCGCAAAGCGACATGGGAAAGTGTCGGCGGCATGGACCCCGACCTCCGGCGCGCACAGGATATGGATTTCGTCATTCGTGCAAGCAAGAGTTGGCGGGTCATGAATGTACCGATCGTCGTTGTGAATACACGCGCACACGATACGCCGAGAGTTAATGTGAACTTCGATGTTATTTACCGATGTCGCGAAAAAATTATCTCCCGAATAGAAAGCCCGAGAATTCGAAGAAAAGCACGTGCGTGGCTATACTTTTCTTTTTTTCTTCGATGCTGGCGCGCTCGGCAACCAGTACGAGCGACAACCTTTCTCGTTAAATCTTTTTTTGTATGGCCATTCTATTTAGCACCGGGTGCGGAACGCGCAAAAACATTAGTTAATTTACTGCTACGCAGATAGTTATTCTGAACTCTGACAATTAGCATATTCACGAAATAATGCCGCAGCGGATTGATGAACTAAACATATCGCTCGTAAAAATATCGATGCACGCTGGCATCGTGTTCCCATAAGTCTTCGCCGGCAACGATGGCCGTGTAATCGGAATGTTGCACCGGCTCCG
>JBFJYC010000297.1:0-3511 GCA_041622815.1 Spongiibacteraceae bacterium
CCCTTTTTGCAAAAGCCCATGTCTTCGATCTGCATCAAAGCGGTACCTGAAAAGCAGTCGTAGACGACAATCACATCGATGTCCTGGGGACCGCAATCCGCCATCGCATACGCCCAGGGCGCGGCAAAGGTTTGCGGCGTTGCCGTCAGCTTTTTCTGTTGACTGATATACGGGGCTCCGTCGATACAACCGCGACCGACGCCCTCCACAATCACTTGAGTGTGCGGAAAATCTCCCGCCCGCTCGGCTGCACACATAACAAAGGCGCCGGCGCCATCGGAAATCAGACAGCAATCTTCCACCCGAAAAGGGTCGGCCAACAGCGGTCGGTCGAGGTAGTCCTGCAAGCTCATCGTCTTGTCACGCATGACTGCCCCATCGTGTCCATTGGCGTGACGCCGGAAGGTCAATGGAATCTGCGCCAGCTGCTCTGGCGTGGTGCCGAACTCATGCATATGGCGGTGCATGAAGGTGGAAAAATACAGGGGTTGAGGAAACCAGCCGTAAGGCAGTTCAAAACCCGCCTTCATCGGCTCGCTGGCGTGCCAGTCGCCCGGGCGGCCGCCGCCCTGCTTTCGCGTGGTCGCCCAGTCCACCGCAAACACATTCACAATGGTCTGCGCTTTGCCTGCGCGGATGGCGTGAGCCGCGGTATGGGCGCAGGTGGCGCCCCAGATCATGGCACCGCCCTCTTGCGAGAACCAGATAGCCTGTTCCGTGCCAAAGTGATCGCGGTAATCCTGCGGAGTAATCTGGTCTGGAATACCCGGGCTCAACATCAAACCGTCGATTTCATCGGGGCGGAGCCCCGCGTCGGCAATGGCCTTGCTGATTGCCTCCAGTGCCATGGCCTTGGCCTTGCGCCCTGAGGCGCCGCTATAGGCGGTTTCACCGATTCCAACAATGGCCACTTCGCCGCGAACATCGTCCAGTTCGACAGAATGACCCCAGTCAAAATGGCCGGCCCGTTTTTTCAACTGCGCTATGCTCTGCGTCATCAGCGTTGCACCTCGAAATCTGCCGCTTTGGCGTCCCAGGTGTGCTCGGTCAGACCGCGCTCACGCAGCTTGTTTTTCTGCACTTTCTGGGTCGGTGTCATCGGTAGCTGGTCGACAAATTCGATATAGCGCGGCACGAAAAAGTACGGGGCGTTGTCATTGATATGACGAGCCAGCTCGGCTTCGCTCACCTCGGCCCCTGCCACGGGAATCGCCGCCAGCATGATTTCATGCTCGGACTCCAGCTCCGCCGAGGCCACACCGTATACGGCCACATCACTGATACCCGGATGACTGCGAGCCACCGACTCAATGGCGACCGACGACACACTGCGCCCCTTATAGCGAATCAGATCTTTTTTCCGATCAACAAAGTAAAAATGCCCAGCTTCATCCTGCTTCAGCAGATCGCCGGTGTGATACCAGCCGCCATGAAAAGCCTGCTCGGTCGCCTGTGGATTGTTGAAATAACCGTTAAACAAGACATGGGGTGATTTCTCTCGTACGCAGATTTCTCCGGGTTCACCCACGGCAACGGGCTCATCGCGATCATTCAGCAGTGCAACTTCGATATCATCGGCCGGGGTGCCCAGCGAATTGGGTGGCCACGGTGTTACACCGTCGTCGTAGCGGCGCATCAGCAGCATGATCTCGCTCTGACCAAAGCCCTGGTGTATCGCGTTGATCCCAAAACGCTGCTTGAAGGGTTCGCGAATAGCATCCGGCATCGGCACCATCTGGGCGCTGCGCACCGGATTGTCGGCATCGTTCGCCTGCGGCGGCGCATTCCATAAAAACATATGCATCGCGCCCAGCGTGAACACCTGGGTAGCCTGGTAAAACCGGGTTCGCTCCCAGAAGGTGGTTGCTGAAAACGCCGGATCCATGGCGCAGGTGGTACCGGTGACCAGTGCCGGATAAATGCCGGTCACCCAGGCCGCGGAGTTATAGAGCGGCAGGCAGTTGTAGGCGACATCGCCACGATCAACGCCGCCCATTTCGGCGGCGCTTAGAGCGCTGCGCACCCAGGCATTATGACTCTGCATAACCCCCTTGGATTTGCCGGTAGTACCGGAAGTCCACATGATCGATGCCGTATCGCCGTATGCAATCAAAGGCGCTTTGAAATCGGCGTCAGAAAGAAGCTCTTGGCAGGTCGCCCCCAGAACGATAACCGGCGCGGCGACCGATACTTCCGCCAGCCGTGATTGAAAGGCCGTGTCCGTTACTACCAGCGAGGGCGCGCTGTCTTTGAGGGTTTCAGCCAGCCATTGACCGCGATAATCCGTGTTTACCGGTATCCAGTGAATGCCCGCCAGATTGGCGGCCAGCGCCAGCAGAACAAAGTCGGGACTGGATGAGAGATACAGACACAGACGGTCACCTGCACCCAGCCCCTCAGCCTGCAGACCGGCAGCGAGACGCTGGGCGGTGGCATAGGCCTCGGCATAGCTGATCCGCCGGTCGTCCGCCACCAGAAAATCGGTCGAGGGGCGCTGCTCGGCGAAGTGCGCCAGTATGTTGCCCAGTACCCGATTGTCGTTAACACTGTAGTCGGGCATCGCCATTACACCGCCTCCGTGTAAAATTGCTTGGCCCATTTTCGATAGCGCGCGATAGGGCCATCACCATCGCAGAGCTGCGGTGACGGTTCATAGCGCTTGTTTTCCCAGATAAAGGCGTCGTCAGTTAACTGGCGATTGACCTCCTTATTAAAAGCCGCACCAATGCGATCAACTTTCGGATCGCGGTCGGGGTTTTTATAAGACACATGGAAATATTGAATCACTGTTTCGTCATCCACCGGTACGTTCGTGGTCAGCATGCAGACTTCAATCAAGGTCTGGTAGCGTACTTCGGCCCAACCGAAGCCGACACTGGTGCTTTTCAAGGTGCCTTGCACCGGGCCACCGGAACTGGGAAAGGTCTGGGTGCTTTCCATAATCATGAATTGGTCACGAAATTCAAAGTTGCCGTATTCCGCTTCTCCCGGGTGCCCGTGTACGGTCATGAAGTGGGCGCCGTCCGCGGTATTCTCTCCCATTTCCTGGATACAGGTTTTGATGGTGTGCGCTGTGGATATCGGTTTGACGTAGGCCGGGTCATCCAGCTCTGGAACAAAGGGCAGCTCATAGAGTGGCGCAATGCCGTCCGGGTGGTACCAGGCCATAACGACGCCGTGCCGGATGGCCAGCGGGTAAGTTCGCACACAGGCCTTTTCGTTGAGTCGCTTGGCGTAGGGGATTTCGATGACCTTACCGGCACCATTAAACACCCAATGGTGAAACGGGCATTTGATGCCTTCACCCACCACTTCACCGCCAGCGCCAAAGTTGGCCCCCAGGTGAGGACAGTAGGCATCCTGCAAATGCAATTCACCCGACTCCGTGCGCCACAGCACCAGGTCGCGACCGAAATAACGCACAGGTTTGAGCTCACCCGGCGCCAGATCGTCATCAAAGGCAACATGGAACCACCCATAGGGAATGGGAAAAGGAAAACGCTTTTCGCGG
>JBFJYC010000298.1:0-3475 GCA_041622815.1 Spongiibacteraceae bacterium
GGCATAGAGATCCACAATGCGGGCCAGTTTTGATAAGCCCAGGACTTTGCCGCGGGGGATATATGCAATATGCGCTTTACCGATAAACGGCAGCAGATGGTGTTCGCACAGCGAATACAGCTCGATATCCGAGACGATAATCATCTCGTTGGCATCGGATTCAAACAGCGCGCCATTGACAATTTCGTCGAGTGAAAGCTTGTAACCCTCGGTGAGAAATTCCATCGCCTTGGCAGCACGGTCCGGCGTGTCGGCCAGTCCGTCACGGCTTTCGTCTTCGCCGATTTCACGGATGATCGTGCGATACGCTTCTTGCATGGTGCAGCTCCTGTGGACGTGCCCCGGGCGGGGTGCTGCATGGTAGCAAAGCCCCTATGAGCTGCCAAACCATCATCAACGGGTTATTAGTACTAAAGGGAATACGCGGTTAATGACAGCTCAGATCAACCTCCGGCAACTTCTGTTTCAAGGCGCGGAGTCGTTTATTCGCGGCGGGCTGTGTTTTGGTCACGGCACAGACAATCCGGAAGACGAGGCCTTGTTACTGGCGCTGTCTGCGCTCGGTTTCGGCTGGGATGATGACATTGATTTAGATATGCCACTCAGCCCCGCGCAGCGGCAGGCCATTGAGGCACTGTTCACGCGCCGGGTTGCGGAGCGCATACCGGCGGCGTATATCACCGGAGAAGCCTGGTTTATGGGGCTCCGGTTTGAGGTGGATCCGCGGGTGCTGGTACCGCGTTCACCCATTGGCGAAATGATCGCCGCGGAGTTTCAGCCTTGGCTCGGCGCCACCCCGGCGCGGGATATTCTCGATTTGTGCTGTGGTAGCGGTTGTCTCGGCATCGCCTGTGCCTATGTTTTTCCCGATGCGCAGATCACGATAGCGGATATCTCAGGCGACGCCTTAGAAGTCGCGCGTGCCAATATTGCGCTGCACGGGTTGGCGGGGCGGGTGCAGGCGGTGCAGTCCGATTTACTGGATGCACTGGCTGGGCAGCAATTCGACCTGATTGTTTGTAACCCGCCCTATGTTGATGGTGAGGACCTGTCGTCGATGCCTGCGGAATTTGCCCACGAGCCTGAATTGGGCCTCGCCTCCGGCAGTGACGGGCTCGACCATGCGCGCCGCATTTTTGAAACGGTCAAAGATTATCTGCAGCCCGGTGGGCTACTGGTACTGGAGGTCGGTAATAGCTGGCCGGCATTGGAGGCGGCGTATCCGCAAACACCTTTTCTGTGGGTGGAGTTTGAATTCGGTGGCCACGGCGTACTCGCAATCCGCCGCGAAGAGTTACCGTAAAGCGCATTTTTCCGCTGCATTAAAAAACCGTAATGGTGAAGGCGCAAACATTAACGTTTTTTGTCCGTGGAAAATTTTGTAATCCGCCACCTACAACGGCACATTCTTTTTCGCTTCAAAAACTTTTTCGAAGCCGGTGATTTTTCAAAACATTCCGGGGCGAAAATTCGCGTGTCTTATTTTTTGAACTTTCGGAATGTTTGGTGCGCAGCGGCCGGCCATTGGAAGGTTAATTGCACACTGACCCCGTTTTATTTTGCTTTACTGCGTATTGAGGTAGGGGTAATTTCCTAGCGTCGCTAGCAGGCACCGGGACAAGGAGGTTTCGGGTCATGTGGAAAGGACTCCCGTTCGCAACGACATGCCTGCTGGTGACGCTCGCTGTTCCGGTGCGGGCGTCCGATCCGGACGTATCCCATCTTTTACAACAACAATTGTCCGAGCAGCGATCGCGGGAGCGACAGTTCAACCGCGAACGGTTCTCACCAGGGCTGCCGGTTGCACCGGTTAACACCGTGCCGTCAGCACCGACGGCGAATTGCTTCGCACTTGAGCGCGTTGTTATCGCGGGCGCCAGCCTGTTATCTGAGACTGAGCGCAATAGCTTACAACGGTTTGCTGATATGAACTGCGTTGACGCGGGGCAAATTTCAGATCTGGTTAACAGTATTAATCAGCGCTATCAGGCGGCGGGTTACATCACCAGCCGTGCCGCGGTGCCGCCGCAGGATCTCAGCTCAGGTGAGCTGCTGATCGAGGTGACGGAAGGGCGGATTGAAGCGATTGTCAGCGCAGAACAAGCATTGTCCGCCGCGGCGATGGCCGCGGTGTTTCCGTCCGAAGCCGGCGGGTTGCTGCATCTGCGCGACCTTGAACAGGCCTTGGATAATCTCCACCGGCTGCGTTCCTTCGTGGCGACACTGGAATTGTTACCGGGACAGTCACCCGGGTTTTCGCGGGTGAATCTCGAAACACGGCAACGCTCCCGCTGGCACTATCAGCTGAGCTTTAACAATCACGGTCAGGCCGCAACCGGCGAGCATCAGGCCGGTGCTTTCCTGGCTGCGGATAATCTGTTCGGACGCGCCGGTTACCTTTACGCTTATTTACAATCGGACACGTCATCCGCCGGTGGCGCTGCGCGGTCGCGAAGCTGGCAACTGCACTATGACCGTCCCTTCGGTTACTGGCGTGCCGATGCAGACATCTCTGTTTTTAGTTACAGCTCGGCCCTGGCGGGTGTCGCCAGCCGCATACTTAATAGCGGCGAAGTTAAACAATACAAGCTCGCGATCAGCCGCGTGCTGCACCGTGACGCCACGGTGGTGACCCGAGCCAGTATGGAATGGCGCCGCCGTGAGAACCGCAGTTTTATCGGCACTGTCGAGCTGCAAACAGCAACACGTGATCTTGAAGTAGCGGGCTTTTCACTGTCACAACAGCGCTATCTGGCAAACGCACAGATACTGTTGCGCACCGGCTTTGACCGGGGGGTGGATTGGAGCGGGGCGGATTATGGTGATGCACACGCCGGCGGGCCGCAAAGCCGGTTTCGAAAGTACTGGCTGGCGCTGCAGGCGGCCGGGCATTATCAAGCCGCAGGCGGCATCGCCTTACAGTGGCAGCAGCAGTTACAGGCGCAGCGCAGTAGCAAGCGACTGTATAACAGCGAGCAGCTGAGTATCGGCGGCCACTACAGCGTACGCGGATTGTCCGGCAACAGTTTTAGCGGCAGCAGCGGTGGTTACTGGCGGCAAAGCGTCAGCCTGTTGCCGGTGCGCCGCAGCGCAGCGTGGTGGCTGCCGCATAAAATCACGCTGGGGGTGGATGTGGGCCGGGTCGATGATGATATCTACGGCTGGCAAAACTTGCGCGGCAGCGGCGTTGAAATGCAGCATCGGCTGCAAAATCTCGTGGTGTCGATGTCGTACAACCGCGCACTGGGTGTGCCGTCACAGTTTAACGATAGCGGTGAAACACTATTGTTTTCCTTGCAGCTCAGCGGCTCGTGAGCTGCAACGAAAAGGTTCTCTAGGCGGGGCGGCGTTGAATCAGCGACATGCCGTTGTCGCGCATAATCAACTGCTTTTCCGCATCGCTGAAACTGTCGAGGTCATCGCTTCCCGCGTTAGCCTGAATACGGAGAATGCGACGGTCAGCTCGGTGGTCGAC
>JBFJYC010000299.1:0-3475 GCA_041622815.1 Spongiibacteraceae bacterium
CGAGCGGTGGATGCGCTCAAAGCTTTCGGCGATCGCCGCCTTGACCCCCTGCAGGAAGGGGCCCTTGGCGGCCCAATCGCGGCTCGAACCGGTACCGTATTCTTTGCCTGCAAATACCACTGTCGGCACGCCCTCAGCCTGGTAAGTCATCGCTACATCATAGATAGCGGCGACCTCATCGGAGTCAAAACGCCGCGTCCAGCCGCCCTCATAATCCGGCACCAGCTCGTTGCGGATGCGCGTATTGGCAAAAGTGCCCCGCATCATCACCTCGTGATTGCCGCGACGGGAACCGTAGGAATTAAACTCTTCCCGCGGCACGCCTTTATCGAGCAAATATTTCGCTGCCGGGCTATCCATCGCGATACTACCCGCCGGTGAAATATGGTCTGTGGTCACCGAGTCCCCCAGCAATGCCAGAATACGCGCGCCACGCAGCGGCTGATCTTTGCCGGCGCTGTAACGCGGCTCAAAAAACGGCGGCAGCTGAATATAGGTCGAGGACTTGTCGAAACTGAAGGTCGTGCCCTCTCCGCCGGAAATGGCCTGCCAGTCCTCATCGCCGTCAAATACCGACGCATATTGCTTATCAAACATGCTTTGGCGCACATTCAACATCGCCTCACCGATCTCTGCGCTGCCCGGCCACAGGTCCTTGAGAAAGACCGGCTCGCCATCGCTACCGGTCCCCAAAGGCTCGCTCGCAAAATCGATCAGTGTGGTGCCGGCAAGTGCATAAGCCACGACCAGCGGCGGTGACGCCAGCCAATTGGCCTGCACCAATGCATGAATCCGGCCTTCAAAATTGCGGTTGCCGCTCAGTACCGAGCACACCACCAGTTCGTTATCTTTAATAGTGGCCGCGACATTGTCGGGCAGCGGACCGGAATTACCGATACAGGTGGTACAGCCATAGCCGACCAGATTGAAGCCCAATTCATCGAGATAGTGCTGCAGGCCGGCCGCCACCAGATAATCTGTCACCACCTTTGAGCCAGGCGCCAGGGATGATTTCACCCAGGGCTGGCGCTGCAAACCTTTTTCCACCGCCTTCTTAGCCAGCAAGCCGGCGCCGAGCATGACCGCCGGATTGGAAGTATTGGTACAAGAGGTAATCGCAGCAACCACGACATCGCCGTGGTGCATTGTTTTTTCTTCGCCGGCCAGCGCAGCGCCGGGCGCCTCGGCTGACTTGCCCTGCAGTGACACAAACTCGCGTACCGCGACACCGACTTCTGAGAGCGGCACCCGGTCCTGCGGCCGCTTGGGGCCGGCGAGGCTGGCATCCACGGACGCCAGATCCAGCCCCAACTGATTATGAAAATGCGGGCTACTATCCGCGTCCCGCCACAAGCCCTGCGCCTGACAATAGGCTTTTACCAGCGCAGTAGTTTCGGCATCGCGATCGGTTAGCGCCAGATATTCCAGCGTGCGCTCATCGACCGGGAAGAAGCCGCAGGTCGCGCCGTACTCGGGTGCCATATTGGCAATAGTCGCCCGGTCGGCCAATGTCAGATGATCCAGCCCCGGCCCGAAAAACTCGACAAACTTGCCGACCACGCCGTGGTTACGCAGCATTTCGACAACGCGCAATACTAAATCCGTCGCGGTAATACCCTCTGAGAGCTCACCGCGCAGCTCGAATCCGACCACCTCGGGAATCAGCATTGAGACCGGCTGCCCCAGCATCGCCGCTTCCGCTTCGATGCCGCCGACACCCCAGCCGAGTACGCCGAGGCCATTGATCATGGTGGTATGGCTGTCGGTACCGACCAGAGTATCGGGGTAGGCCAGCAAATGCCCGCCATCATCACTAGACCAGACAACGCGCGCCAGATACTCCAGATTGACCTGATGGCAGATACCGGTGCCCGGCGGAACGACACTGAAATTATCGAAAGCGCCCTGCCCCCACTTCAAAAATTGATAGCGCTCCAGATTGCGCTCCATCTCGCGCTTTACATTGGCGGCAAATGCAGCGTCACTGCCAAATTGGTCGATAGACACCGAGTGGTCGATCACCAGATCGACTTTGGACAGCGGATTGATAAGCCGGGGGTCGGCCCCGCGCTGCGCCAGCGCTGCCCGCATCGCCGCGAGATCAACAACCCCCGGCACGCCGGTAAAATCCTGCATCAGCACCCGCGCCGGCCGGTAGGCGATCTCGCGCTCCGCACCGCGCCCTTCGCTGGCGATGACCGCTGCAATATCCTCTTTGCTAACGCTGAGGCCATCCTCATTGCGCAGCAAATTCTCAAGCAATACCTTGAGCGAGAACGGCAGTTTCCCGACCTCACCCAGCGCGGCCAGTTTTTCGCTGCGTAAATCTGCATAGCGATACTTTTTGCCACCGACATTCAATGTTTTCTGAGCAGAAAAGCTATCCATCAGGTTCAGCGCCTCGTCAAAAGTAAGGTTTGCGATAAATCAACACTACGACAGACCGGATCAAGTCTCAACGCAGAGCGCTCCGCCAGCACAGCAATCATCGATGATACTTCGATTTATTGGGATTCTGACCGCATTAATTTGGTGGCATGAAACTGCTGCTGTATAAGGACCCCATGAAAACACCTAAACGACTGAAACCCCTGCTGGAAGACGGCCTGATCGACGAAGTTTTGCGGCAATTGATGAGCGGCAAAGAAGCGACGGTTTATATTGTGCGCTGTGGAACGGAAAACCGCTGCGCGAAAGTCTATAAAGAAGTGGCTAAACGCAGCTTCAAGCAGGCGGTTCAATATCAGGAAGGCCGCAAAAGCCGCAACAGCCGGCGGGCACGGGCGATGGAGAAACGCTCCAGCTATGGCCGCAAGCAGCAGGAAGCGGAGTGGCACAATGCCGAGGTCGACGCGCTCTACAAGCTGGCTGCCGCAGATGTAAGAGTCCCCGTGCCCTACGGCTGCTTCGACGGTGTACTGCTGATGGAACTGATCACTGACGAGGACGGCGACGTCGCGCCGCGACTCAGCGAAGTGGAAATGTCCGCGGAACAGGCACTGGAGGATCACGCACAGATGATGCGCTATGTGGTGCGTATGCTCTGTGCCGGCGTGGTGCACGGCGACCTCTCCGAATTCAATGTGCTGGTTGATGAGTATGGGCCGGTGATTATCGACCTGCCTCAGGCGGTAAATGCCGCTGCGAACAATCAGGCCGAGGCCATGCTCGAGCGGGACATCAACAATATCCGTGGGTATTACGGCCAGTTTGCACCCGAATTACTTGCCACCAATTACGCCGGCGAGATCTGGGCACTCTATGAAGACGGCGCATTGCACCCGGACACTGTACTTACCGGCCAGTTTACTGACGACACCACCATTGCTGATGTAGATACGCTGATGCTGGAGATTGAGTCAGTGCGTGCCGAGGAAGCTGCCCGCCTCGAACGGGCGAGGGCCGCTGAAACTTCGGAGGACTGAATGCGGGCGAATCTAAGGTGACAGGCTCAGCGCAGCGGGTGGCGACGAGC